>NZ_PIJF01000130.1:0-1466 GCF_002809985.1 Geobacillus sp. WSUCF-018B | reverse complement strand
GGGGCTGACCCAAAAGTCCGCCAAAAAGCGGACTTTTGGAGTCAGCCCTCTCTGGTTTTTGTATATTTTACCAAACGGAACAAAATTCCGACTCTGTTCTCCCCCTCATTTACGCCACCAAGGACAATTGCTTGTCCCTAGCGGCTTTTTTGAGAAGATTGTGGGCAGCACAAACCAGCCCCCATTCGATGGAAACTTTTTGGAGGCCTCGCAGGACAAAGCGACGAAACCCGCGATTTTGTTTGATTTGCCCAAATACACTCTCAATGTCGGTTTGGCGTTGGCGGTATCGGGCTTGCCCTTCTTCACTCTCCAACCGTTCGCGGGCTTTCTGTTTTTGTTCATGATAGACGGGGTTCCATTGCGTGGTTCGTCCATACTTGGAAGTCGTGCAGGCCGAACGGAACGGACATCCTTCGCATTCATGGCATTGGTAGTGTCGGGTGACCGAGGTGTATCCTGATTCCGTGGTCTGTTTCGAAGTTCCGGTGCGAACCAGCTTTTTCCCATTGGCGCAAATCCAAACGTCTTCTTCTTCCACATAGGTCCAATTCTGCTGATGATGCGGATTTTTCTTGACCTTGCGCGTGTTCTCCTTCTCATACGTATGGTACTTGATCAAGGCCGATATGTGCTTCTCTTCCAGCTTCACGTAGTTCTCTTCCGAGCCATAAGCCGCGTCAGCGATCAAACGTTCGGGTTCCACGCCGTACTTCTCTCGAACGGTCTCCAAATGCGGGAGAAGACAACGAGTGTCGCCCGGCCTCTGATGAAGGGAATACCCCAAAATAAATTGGCCGGAAGAACCCACCTGTACGTTATAGGCCGGCTTGAGCTGGCCGTTTCGCATGTGATCCTCCTTCAACCGCATGAAGGTGGCATCCACATCGGTCTTGGAATAGCTGTTGCGATCCCCGCATACATGGAGTTGGTGTTCATACTTTTCACTGCGGGGCAAGTAGTCCTCCTTCATCTTCTTGATGGCCTTCTTCAACGGTTGGTTGTCCRGCTCGGCCTCCAACCGTTTTTCCCACTCCTCGGTTTTCTTTCGGATTTCTTCTGACGTAAAGGCCGGCGAAGGGTCGATGTCTTCCGCCTTTTCTTCTTCCACGATCGCCTCGATCTGGGCAATCAGCCGATCGACATTGGCTTGGAGTTTCTCCTGGTACTTCTCAGCCGATTTGCGCCAAACGAAGGTGTACCGGTTGGCATTCGCTTCAATTTTCGTTCCATCCACAAAATAATCTTCCATCTTGACATAGCCGTCGGCCACGAGCAGCGTGATCATTTCCCGGAACAGGTCGTCAATCAGGTCTTTCATCCGCTCCGAACGAAACCGATTGATGGAGCGGAAGTCCGGCTTTTGAAATCCACTTAGCCACATGAGGGGAAGGTGGACTTCGAGCTGCCGTGCAATCTCACGGCCATGATACATTTTTTGGGTGTAAGCGTAAAGGAGAATTTTG
>NZ_PIJF01000129.1:0-1560 GCF_002809985.1 Geobacillus sp. WSUCF-018B | reverse complement strand
CCTTCCAACGTAGCCATTGAATGGCTGAGGGTAGTCAACTAGGGCTTGCCAAGCCCCCACTTCAAAAGCCGTTAGGCTTTAAGTGGTGGGTAGTTGACGTTTGGATAAGCGCGTTTTGACGAACAAGGACAGCTCTTCGGCCAGCTCGTCCGACGGCGCAAAGCCTTCTCTGAGCACGACGAACGCTTTGACAATTTCCCCTTTGACGGGATCCGGCTTCCCGACGGCGGCTGCTTCGACGACAGCCGGATGCTCAAGGAGGCAGCTTTCAATTTCGAAAGGCCCGATGCGGTAGCCGGCGCTCGAGATGATGTCGTCCGCCCGTCCTTGGAACCAGAAATACCCGTCTTCGTCTTTTGTCGCCAAATCGCCGGTCAAAAACCACTTGCCGACGAGCCGCTCGGCGGTTTTTTCAGGGTCTTTCCAATACCCCTTAAAGACGTTGGGGATCGAGTCGGTGTTAAAGGCAATTTGTCCGACTTCGCCGTCGGCGACTGGGGTTCCGTTCTCATCGAGCAGGGCCACGTCAAAGCCCGGCAGCGGCCATCCCATCGAGCCTGGCCGGACGTCCATCTCGGCGGCGTTGAAGTTTCCGATCAGCATCAACGTTTCCGACAAGCCATAATGGTCATGGATCGTAACGCCCACGTGCTCTTGGAAAAAGCGGATGACTTCCGGATTGAGCGGCTCGCCCGCCGAGCTCATGGCGCGCACGTTCAGTTGATAGCGGCGAATGACGTCCGCGCCGGCCGCCGCCATCGCCCGATACGCGGTCGGGGCGTACGCGAAATTGGTCACCCGGTATTTTTCCATCAAGGAATAGCACGTCTCCGGCTTAAACGGCCCTTCGTAAAAGACGATCGGCACGCCAAAGGCCATCGGCGCAAAGGTGCAAAAGACGAGCCCGTACGCCCAGCCCGGATCCGCCCCGCCGAAAAAGACATCGTCATCGCGCAGGCCGATCGCATAGCGCATATACGGATAAAGGAGGTGGTCGCGAAAGCCGCGGCAAGGGCGGCGGGGGCGACATGGCCGTAGAAAAAAGAGACGGCCGGTTTCGTCAGCGTATTTTGCGTTTTACCGCCGCTTCCTTTTCAAAGGAAACATGGGGACTGACCCGATACCAAATCCATAAATCATTCACGATCGAAGCGAGTTCGGCAATGTCGGCATTGAGCCGGCAGGAGCGTTCAAAATCATGCTCTTCGCCGAGTTCGTCTTGTTTTTCGTTGATTTCCCGCTCCAGGGCGGCGATGCGGTCGGGGATCATGCCGCGGATTGTTTCCCATTCCAGTAAAATCGCCTCTTGTTCGTTTGGGCTGTAGTCCTCCCAAGGCTTGTCCAGATGCGGCACGCGGATGCCGAGCCGCTTGTCGTCGATGAAGATGCCGTTCATTCTTGCCGCCTCCTTTTTTTCTATTATACGAAACATTTCCGCATATCGGTGAGGAATTTTTATTCTTTTTATCTTAATTAGGCGAGAAGACTCCCACTTCAACGAAGCGAAGCGGAGTAAGTGGGAGATGAATCGCCTTAACTATATTTTGCTGAAAATAGGAT
>NZ_PIJF01000128.1:0-1579 GCF_002809985.1 Geobacillus sp. WSUCF-018B | reverse complement strand
TTCCTCTCGATTGGAAATCCGGGATGGCCGCTGCTTTGTTTGAGTATGCCCAAATTTATGGAAGGCGTATGTATAATTTTGGATAATCAACACTCGTGATAGAGTCCAATAATAAAAGCTAAGCGACAATTTGCTTAGCTTTTTATATTTGTAGAAAATCGTTCTATTTTACGCCTTTCTTTAGGTTTAGCCACGGTTGCTAAGTAAACACCAATCGTAACCAACAATGCTCCAATTGCAATATTAACAGTCATTTTTTCTCCGAGTAACAACCAGTCTAGAAAAATAGCCACAAGAGGAACAAATAATAGGGAAATAGAAGCTACTGTAGTATCAAGCTTTGTTAACACCACATACCAACATGTAAAGCAGAATGAGGATGCAATAACTCCTGTGTATATCAGAATAAAAATACTTATAGGTGTAAACTGTATAGGTTGACCCCACTCCATAAGAATGGCGGCAACTACTACTCCAATGGTTCCGAAAATCATTTGCCAGGTTGATACTATAATTTTATTATGATTGCTAAAATATTTTTTAACAATTACATTTGCCCCAGCCCAAGAAATAGCAGCTAGTAAAAGTAAACATTCACCGAAAATGACACTTTTGTTTTGAATAGTAAAAAATTCAAACCCAATAATGGATAGTAAACCAGAAATACCCAGGACAAGACTAATTACCTTGTAATAGTTTAATGATTCATGAAGAAAGATATATCCGAGGATTCCACTCCATATAGGCATCGAGTAAATCAGTATTGAAGATTTGCTCACATTTACAAACATCATTCCGTAATTGATTAATAAAAACATGGCGGTTGTTTGTAACAAACCCACTATAAAAAGGATAATCCATTCTGTACCTTTTGGTCTAGTGGGCTTTAAAAAAAATAAAACTAATATCATCGCAAATGAAGCAAGTAAAAAGCGTAAAGCCGCAAATGTAAAGGGTCCCATGTAACTTAATCCAATCTTCGTTAGAACCCATCCATAACTCCATAACAAAATAATAGTTACTAATAAAAAGGTGTATAAATACTGACTTGACATCTTTTTCATTTTCCATTACCCCCAAATAAATACAAAAATATCTTTACTGTAGATGAGCAATTTTCATAACAATAATTACCATGTAAAAAGAAACAAACAGGGTACCCCTTATGCCACATGGAGCTGTTTTTTCACGGTATCAATGGGAATATTTTGTTTCGCTGCACAGTAAATGAACTCCACGAGGCTATGTCCTTTTCTCTTGCGCAAGAGATCGAGCCCATCAGAAAAATCGCTGTTCGACTCGAATAGGCTGTACACGTAAGCAAGCTGCACCAAGATCCAGTAGCGTTTCACCGCCCGAACCTGACGAACACGGTACCCATCGAGCTTCAGCTGGTCTTTCGCTTGTCGAAAAAAGCATTCGATCGACCAGCGTTGGGCATAGTGGCGCAAGATGTCTTCATCGCTTAGCTCCCGGTCGTTGCTCAAGACGCAGTGAAGATGTTCCGATGTCATCGGCTGATTGGCTTTCCAAGCGAGCAGCACCACCGCATGGTCGAGACCGTTGAGCGCTCCTTCGT
>NZ_PIJF01000126.1:0-1702 GCF_002809985.1 Geobacillus sp. WSUCF-018B | reverse complement strand
TTATGGGCAGATGTGGTGCGTCAGAATCTACCGTGTCTGCAGCGGTCATCCGGGACGCCGATCCATCAAGCGTTGTCGGCGCTCCGGGATGGTGGTTGGATGTAAAAAAATGGAATACAATATCATCACCTCAAGATGAGGGATGAGAGTCCGAAAGCGCTTACGATATTAATTCCTGAAAATGGTTCGCTAACTAGTGATTGACAACGCCCGTAGTGAACCGAAAAAATGCTCTCCACAAAGTCTTGACTGACTCCTTATATGGGACATTGATTGCCATTTTAGTCACGCAGACTCTTCTGTTCCAAGCCCGAAGGTATTGGCATCAACGGGAGGGAATCGAGATCAGTGAATGGAAGCGCTTAATATCCTCCAATCGTATTGGCATCGGTTTCTTTTGCATCCCCAAGCGATGGAAACCGCCCTTCCATCTCTCCTGTCTCTGTTAAGGAAACACGCGAGGAAAGACCGAAGGAAAGGCGAGGAAACGGTATCGGATCTTTTAAAGAAATTGGGGATATGGTAGTGTAGGTTATGGATATAAATGCCAAATAACCCTCTTCTTGAGGGTTATTTGGCATGCCCAGCATTTGGTTTTCTCTTCATCCTTTGATTGATTTTTCGAACATGCGTATCATCCTAAAAAATTTTATACCGCTAACTTGACGGGTATGAGGTCCGCCCCTTCTTCAAGCAAACGAAGCGCCACTTTTTTTCCGACTTTTCCGAGCCCTTGGATGGCATACGTTTTGCCATGCAAATGCTTGCTGCCAAACACAACATCGTTCGTCGCCTGAATGCCGTAAACAACGCCCTCGGCCGTCGGCACGGATGAGTCGCCGCTTCCGCCATACGCTTCCGGAACGCCGACGATGCAATTCGTCTCTTTCATGGCGTGCACGAAATCATCCGGCGTCGTCCCCATATCCGTGCCCGTGTAAAACCGGCCGCCTAATGACTCCACGAACTGGCCGAAAGCGCGAAACAATTCCGGTGATTTGTCTTTGCGCGGGTCGCCGATGATCACCGCTTTGCCGCCGCCAAAATCGACATCTGCGGCCAAACATTTATACGTCATCCCTTTCGACAGCCGCAGCGCATCGGCAAGCGCCTCTTCCGTCGTGGCATACGGATGCATCCGGCAGCCGCCGAGCGCCGGCCCAAGCGCGGTGCTGTGAATGGCAATGATCGCCCTTAGGCCAGTCGCTTCATCGTGGCAAAACACGACCTGTTCGTGTTCGCGCATATGGAAAAACAAATCGAAGCTTTGCGACATGTTTGGCGATAACATGACCTTCATCGCGTCCCCTCTCCTTTGCTTTACTGATTGAAAGCGTTTTCAATTTAATATAACAAAAAATATTATTACGTTAAAATAACGTAATACTATTTTTATAGTAACGATGTTCATTGTCAGTGTCAACCCTCTGCCAACCCATTTTTCATCGCCAAAAAAAGACGCCATTTGACAGGCGTCTTTCGTACATCAGCGAAACAGTTCGGACAACGATTGCCACTGCGTTTTCGCTTCCGTCATCATTTGTTCAAACAGCTCGGCCACCGTCGGCACGTCATCGATGAGGCCGGCGATTTGCCCCGCGTTGGTGAACTACCCCCACTTAATTTTCTAGCGAAAATTTGAAGTGGGGGCTTCCAAAGAAGTTTGACTGCTTCAAGCAATCCTTATTCTTTGAGGCGTGTC
>NZ_PIJF01000125.1:0-1712 GCF_002809985.1 Geobacillus sp. WSUCF-018B | reverse complement strand
CACGCCTCAAAGAATAAGGATTGCTTGAAGCAGTCAAACTTCTTTGGAAGCCCCCACTTCAAATTTTCGCTAGAAAATTAAGTGGGGGTAGTTCACTGACGGTCAACGTCATGAACAGCGATGAAGTAAAGCTGACGGTTGAAGACATGAACAAGTTTCGCGAACTTTCCGGTGTAAAGGACATCGCTCCTATCGTGTCTGGGAGAGTGAATGTCAAACAAGGGACTGCTTCAGCGCAAGTATCGTTAATCGGCACGACAGCTTCGTATGAAGCGGTTCGCGATGTCAATGTGAGCAGCGGCCGATTTTTATCAGACATCGATATCGAGTACAGGCAAAAAATCGTCGTGCTCGGCGCGACGATAGCGCAAACGTTGTTTGGATTCGGGGATCCGGTTGGCCAGTACGTGCAAATCGATGGGACATCGTTTAAAGTTGTCGGCGTTTTGGCGTCCAAAGGCGGTTCTCTTGGACAAAGCGGGGACGATGTCATTTTGATGCCGCTGTCGACCGCCCAGCGCCTGACAAAGACGATGAACATCCAAACCGTGTATATCCAGGCAGACAAGGCTTCAGACGTCAACTTCGTGATGGTGGAAGCAAAACAGCTTCTTGCCCATTTGTTCCCAAACAATGAAGACAGCTACAGCGTCTTTAATCAGCAGGATTTGATGGAAACGGTCAGTTCCGTAGCCGATACGATGACGCTGATGCTTGGCGGCATCGCCGGCATCTCGTTGCTTGTCGGCGGCATCGGGATTATGAACATCATGCTCGTCTCGGTGTCCGAGCGGACGAAAGAAATTGGCATCCGCAAAGCGGTCGGCGCCAAACGCCGCCACATTTTGCTTCAATTTCTTGTTGAGGCGGTGGTGCTCAGCTCATGCGGTGGAGCCATTGGCGTCGTTCTTGGATTTGGTGTTGGCCAAGTGCTGAAGTCGGTGATGGGGATGACAATCTCCTATTCCCCTTCCGTGTCATTGCTCGCCTTTTTGTTCTCTTTGTTGGTCGGAGTGGTGTTTGGCGTATTTCCAGCGAACAAAGCGGCCAAGCTTGACCCGATTCAAGCGTTGCGCTACGAATAAAAGAAAGAAAAACAAAGCGTTCGCATCATGCGGCGCTTTGTTTTTCCTTTCCCGATACGGCATGTATGGTGCTTAGCTGTTGCCTTTCACTGCGAAGGGAAGTTCCTTACAGCCATAGGTTAAAAAAGAGGAGGGAAGATAGTTGAAGCTGCTTGTTGTCGAGGATCACCACGACTTGCGGGAGGCTATGATCGAGATGCTGGCGGATGAGTTTGAGGTTGATGGGGCATGTGACGGCGATGAAGGGTTGTTTTTAGCGCAGCAAAACATTTACGACGCCATCATCTTGGACGTTATGCTTCCCGGCATCGATGGTTTTTCCATCGTCCGTCGTCTTCGTGAAGACGGAATCGAAACGCCGGTGTTGTTTCTGACGGCGAGAGACTCGCTTGAAGATCGGGTGAAGGGACTTGATTTTGGCGGAGACGATTACTTGGTGAAGCGTCAACTCGCTCGTCGTGTTTTTCGTGATTAGCGCGCTTGGCGTCGTGCTGTACGTGTATATGCAGGAGCGTCTGTACCATGCGGGTAACTATTCACCCCAGTGCTAGTGTATAAAAAAGCCCAGCACAAATAGGGCATTTCGGTCATAGAAAATGCCCTAGGTAGCGGAAAGAACTCGATCGA
>NZ_PIJF01000124.1:0-1780 GCF_002809985.1 Geobacillus sp. WSUCF-018B | reverse complement strand
GTTACACGTAGATGCTCTCATCCATGCCCAATCCCTGCAGAATCCTTCGCTGGTCCGGGTTGAGGGGGCGATCGAGTGCGCGTTGGATGCGCCCGTCTGACAGCTCCAGCAGGATGACGTTCACATATTGAAACAGCTGAAAAATCGCCTGTCCCGTCGGCCGGGTCAAAATGAAAAACGCCACCCCGATCGGAGTGACGCCCTGCTTCAACATATCCCACGATACCATCATAACATGTCTAAACAGAAATATTCTGTCGTCTTTCTGTCAAAAATCTGCCGTTTTTCTGTCACTTTTTTCTCTACATAATATTAAATGTTTGTTCAAAACATTTAAGACTCTTCCTTCGAATGTGCGCCCTTTAGCTTTTTCCTTATTCAAAAAATGTTAGGAGATACCCAGGTATCAAAACAAGTAACTTGTTAAGGATATTTTACTTTCATGGTGAAAATAGGAGGAAACCTCCTAAAATTCACCTCTTTTCTTCTAGTTGTTTCATAAACCTTATCGTATTTCATACAGATTGGCAAAGTTTAGAAAAACATTGTTTTTTCCTTTTTTTATATCATTTAGATGAATAAAACTTTCTTCTCTTGGATTGTTGTTAATTAACAAGAAAAACCGCTCTTTGCTAGATAAAGTGATTTCTTTTGGAATAGGGATGATAAAATCCTGATCTTTTGGTTGTTCAAGCGTATAAGAACGAGGTTGTTTTCCTCTTACTCCATATATATTTCCTTCCATATCAAAAAACATGATCTCCTCCACCATTTTGTGCGGACTTTGATCAATTCGAACATACCGTGCTTTATTAACCTCTTCTACTTTTAAAGGAGTGAAACGATCATTTAACAAAACAACAGATGGCAGACCAAACTCGTTGCTTTTACTGTTTTCCTTCTTAAATATCTTTTGAACATTATCCAATTTTATATGTGATGATATTTCAGAGAAATCATTTTTATTTCTTTTACTTACTAATACCTTCGTTACAGGTATGTTTTCCGTAAAAAATTGTTTTTGATCTTTATCAATTAAAATAGGCAAATACTCACTAAAATCATAATTATTTGATACCTGGACACGAATCGGAATTTTTAAGGATCCGTTTCCTTTCATGTGAATATCATAATACGTATATTTTTTATTGTTAATCAAAAATTTGATAAATTTTTGATTATGGAAAATAAACAGACGAAAGTGACGATCTCTATCTTTTAGACTATCAATGATAAAGTTGAACGTGAATTGTTTCATTCCAGATTTTAAAGAAACAATATCAACCGATTCATTATCAATCATCCACTTTTTTTTCAGTTTCGAATCAACTGTAAATGAAGTTGCGGTATCAGGAATAAATCCAAGCTGTTCCTGCGCATTATTTGGTATAATAAAATGTTCATTTTCATGGAAAGAGATAGTATCACTTGTATGTAAGGGTTGTCTATTTTCTTTTTCATTTTCTTTTTTTAAAAAATTATTGCATCCTGAAAACAGCAATACAGAAAGCATGATGAGTGCTATAATCAAATAGCTTTTTTTTTGACCCATTTTATCATTTTCCACCTTCCGTTTTCAATTTCATTATAAATTATTAAAAATAAACTTTCAATAGTAAATTTTCGAAAAATATATTTTATATTACATTCTTTTAATTAACTGTAGATGAGCAAAATCACTAACAAAAAAGGAGACATGAACCCGATTCCTTGGTTAGAATAGATGTGCTACCAAACCATTCACAAGGAGGTTCATGTCTCATGAATAGATTAGCACATC
>NZ_PIJF01000123.1:0-1853 GCF_002809985.1 Geobacillus sp. WSUCF-018B | reverse complement strand
ATCGAGTTCTTTCCGCTACCTAGGGCATTTTCTATGACCGAAATGCCCTATTTGTGCTGGGCTTTTTTATACACTAGCACTGGGGTGAATAGTTACTTAGTTTGTAATTGCATATATGAAGCTACAGAATCTTGTTTATTTTATCCCTTCTTCTGCCTGCTTTACTTCCAACTTTTCATCCGAGTCAAGAAGTTATCGTTTATTCCACCAATTCCTCCATAAAAGTACAAAAAATCACTCTCCTGAGCAAAATACTATGAATGAGTAACAGGAGAGTGATTGGAAACACATTTGAAATGAAAGTATATTTCGATTTTTTATCGGTGGTTAAAAAATAGGAAAATAGATTTTTGTTTTACTGTGAGATCGATTAGTTTTCCACTCATTTAACAAATCGTTTTCCAATGCTGTCTGCTGCTAAAATGGCGGCATAAACATCATCTGGCGTTACTTTAAACGGCATGTTGTGAATAGTTTCATTTTCAGCACAGGCCGCTTCAGCAACTTTTCGTATTTTGGCCTCAACATCTTCTTTAACTCCCATTTGTTCAAGAGTTACAGGAAGACCTAGTTCAATATTTAAACGAACCATTTTTTCAATTTCTTCCATAGGGCGGTTTTCAAGCACTAATTGGGAAAGTGTACCAAAGGCCACTTTTTCTCCATGATATAGATGGTGAACGTCCTCTAAAACAGTGAAGCCGTTATGAATCGCATGAGCAGCTGCGAGTCCACCGCTTTCAAAACCGATCCCACTTAAATACGTATTGGCTTCCACAACGTTTTCAACAGCCTTTGTAACGGTTTTTCTTTGAACTGCGAGATATGCACTAACTCCTTCTTCAAAGAGGATTTTTTGACATAACTCAGCTAGTCCGATCGCTGATTTCGTTATATTTCCTCCAGCCATTGGAATTGCATTTGCTTCGTAACATGCTCTGGCTTCAACATATGTAGCTAAAGCATCCCCAATTCCAGCTGCAAGGAGTCTGGCAGGTGCATTTGCTACAATTTGTGTATCAACCAATACGATGTCAGGGTTTTTAGGGAGGACAAGATACTCCTCAAATACACCATCCTCTGTATAAATGACAGATAATGCACTACATGGTGCGTCTGTAGAAGCAATTGTAGGAACGACTACAGTCGGCAGATTCGTATAGTAACCCAATGCTTTAACGGTATCTAAAGTTTTTCCGCCTCCGACCCCAACAACAACATCAATCTTGTTTTCAATAACGATATTTTTGAGTCGATTAATTTCCTGTTTTGAACATTCTCCTCGAAAAGTTGCAAAGGTAATGGTGCTGTTGCTATTTGAGAAGCTTTCTTCAATGGTCGCTTTTGTAATTTTTTGAACAAACTCATCAGCAATAAATAAAAAGGAACTTCCTAAATGACCAATATGTTTGTGAATATTAATTAGTTCACCTTTCCCTTGAATATATTTGTTCGGTGAAATCAAAATTCTTGCCATATTAAGCCTCCCCATATTTTTTAGAATTTCGTGAATAGGCCTTACATTCTTATAATACCATTGTAAAAATGAAAAATCAATTAATATGTGAAACATTTCACAAATATGTAAGATTTTTTATGAATTATTGTTAGGATATCATTTGTGTACATTTGTTTTGATGATGTATAAACCCGTGGTGCTAGTTGAGCTTTAGCGCTCAACTAGCCCGAGAACAACAAGTGAGTAAGCCAGTAAAATACCATCCAGTGCCGTTTCAAATCCAGAAACCGAGTTCGCGCGAATCTTGGTGATCCGATACGAATCGACTAAAATCGAAAACACGGTTTCCACCACTTTACGTTTTCGCTTCATCCATTGTTTCCATGCATCCGAT
>NZ_PIJF01000122.1:0-1878 GCF_002809985.1 Geobacillus sp. WSUCF-018B | reverse complement strand
TGGCATGATGGTAGGTATTGTTTGACACCCCTGCATCATACCAAGAGGGCTTTTTTTGATCAAGTCCCCGGAAAAGCTCCTAACGGGAATGCTCCTTTTTATGATCCGTCCGTTGTTTCCATTATACTGTGTGCAGCATCTCCATCGTTGTGAGTCATATCACACCGCCGACAGGCAAGCGCAAAAAAAAAACAGCACGCTCGCCCCCATGAGCGACGCGCCGTAGCAAATCCCCGCCGAACCGTGCTCGCCATCTGCTGGAATGAGCTTCGTTTCATGCTCACCCCGCCCTTTCATATGAAAAATACATCCCCAGTTTTATTATAAGCGGAAAATGTTCGAAAAACTGTGACAAAAAATAAACAGTTTAGCATTTTTGATGAAACACATAATATAAAACATTTAACAAAAAGATGATCTCTTATATAGCAGGTTGGACAATTGATATAAAACAACCCTCAACAGGGCTTATTGTTGAAAATAACGGGCAAGCGTCACAATCATCGCTCCCATCCGCTCATGTTCCGGGGCGATGACGCGATCGACTCCCTCTTCTTCCAATGCTTCTTTTGTCACTTTGCCAACGGCGCAGGCCACGACATCGGTGCGAAACGCGTCAAGCAGCGGTGCGATCTCTTTTTTCTCGCGGGCGAACGAAAAGAAAAAGCGGACTTGCATCGCCGATGTAAAACAGACGGCATCGACTTCGCGCCCGACGATTTCTTTATACAATGTCGCCAGTGTCTCCTCATCCGGAGCGATATGCCGGTATGGCAACAATTCCGTATACAAAGCGCCTTGTTCAAGAAAAAACTGCTTCAAGGCTGGCGCGGTATCGCCGTACAGCTGTACAACAACGTTTTTTTCCGCAAAGTCGTGCCCATAAAGAGCAGCAATCAACCCTTTCGTCGTCCCGTCCTCGCTTGCGGCCACCGGGGTGACGCCGATTTGTTTCAACGCCGTCACCGTTTTATAGCCGCGGGCAGCCACGTTCGCTTCCTTGATCGTTCGATGCCATTGAGCAGCCATTCCCTCCCGGTCGGCCGCTTCCAACAGCGCCTCAAAGCCGATTCCCGTCGTAAATACGATCCAGTCCGGCCGCATGGCGATGACGGTTCGCATTTCCTCTCCCAGTTCGCTTCCCTTTGAAAAGACGGTCCCTTGCGCCGGACGAATGATGGCCGTTCCTCCTTGCTTTTCAATAAGCGTTGTCATTTCGTCCAGTTTGCGTGACGCGCATAAGGCAATCCGTTTGCCATGCATGTCCCTTCCCCCTTATGGTCAGTCGTTCGTCCTTTCCATTCTAAAAGATGGTCTTTGCCTATGCAACAAAAAACCATTCCGCTCCCTGGCACATCGCAACGCGAATGCCGCCTTCATTGGGTATAGCGCCCAGCGCAACAGAACAGACCGCAGGCAGAAACAGCCGACCACCATCAAAAAAACACGCGCCCAAAGACGCGTGCCCTCCGTTCAACGAGTATGTACCATGGCCTCTTCTCCCCGACGGTCAAAGGAACCGATGATGCGCGTCGGCTCGACGGAAATGATCCGATCGAGCGGGATGTTCATCAGCCGCATTTGCCGGTTGTAAACAAACAGTTTGCGCGTGTCCTGATACAGCTTGACCGGCAGCACGACCGCCTCCCCCTGCTCCGTTTGCACGCGCACCGGCTGCTTCTCTTCAATCCACGCCGAAAGTTGTTGGTACAATTCGTTCATTCCGCTTGTTCCCCCTTCTCACCCATTCCTACTTATTGATTATAAAAGGAAAAGACAGAAAAGTTCCATGAGCAATTTTTGCTCTCCACCCGGGCATGAAAATCCCCCTTTTCTTCCCATAATGAAGAGTAGGCGCAAACAGCTCAATAGGACGTT
>NZ_PIJF01000121.1:0-1973 GCF_002809985.1 Geobacillus sp. WSUCF-018B | reverse complement strand
AGTTCTTTCCGCTACCTAGGGCATTTTCTATGACCGAAATGCCCTATTTGTGCTGGGCTTTTTTATACACTAGCACTGGGGTGAATAGTTACTTTTATACTTTAGTGCCTACCTTTTTTAATATTCTACTTTTATTTTTCCAAATTAAGTTTTTGGTGGTTAGAGAGAGAAAAACAACTATCTACAAAATCTTGTTTGTTACGCTTGTCATTAATACTATATTGTTTTTATATTATGCTATTTATCAATTTTTTGGATAAATCCAAAAACGATAAACTTTTGACAATACCTTACGGTGAAGAGGGTGGCTTATCATTGAAACGGATCCTCCGTTATGTTTTGTTGTGTACAATGCTAGCTGGCTGCGATCATCAGGAGATGAATTTACAGGCTCATCATTTGGATGCAAAAAGACAAGGTTTTGATCAAGAAGAGATAGAAAATCTCATTAGAGAGCCGGAAAACGCCAATAAAGTCAACCGACAGCTCAAAAACAAGGAGGCTGCGGCTTTCTTTCGGCTGGGGATGACGAAAGAAGAGATTCGTCACTTGGATCGGGAGGAGATGGATTTTTTTCGCGCGAGAAGTGCGGCGAATCAATGGCATGAGCTCGATGAACAAACGGTGAAGGAGATTTTCAAGAAACAGGCGGATCATCCAATGATCCGATGCCATATCGAGAAACAGAAATTATGCACCGCGTCCACGATTTACACCGATCAAAAAAAGAACATCATGGAATTGACCATATCCGTTTCCTTGTTAAGTCGAGAAGAGCATCGATATGCCGTCGTCTTGTCGTATGAATGGCTTATCGATCCGAAAGAAAAGGAGACGGATTTTTACGGGATTTTGACGACTGAAAATGCGGTTGTCGATTATCATCAGCTTTATAGCTCCTACAAGACGTATCGGGATGCGTCTCACGTCAGCATACAACATAGTAGAAAACCTTACCAATCTTCTGTTGTAGGGTATATGATCAAAAATTCTCTGCACAAGGAAAACAACCGCCACTTTGGATATGTGTATTCTGAAATTGTCCCTTCGGATCACGCGCAAACGTATATGGATGTTGAGGGATTTTATGTTCATGATAATCGGACATGGAGAGAAAAGGATTTGTTTTCTTTCCAAGATGTTTATAACTGGAATGAAAAGGCTGACGCGGTGATGTTCAAGTCTCCGGTGATCCGAATCTCCATCCGGCCGTGATGAAGCGGGATGGAATGTTTTGTTTCGAGGGAGCGCTCTTTTTTGGGCGCTCCCCTGTCATTGA
The DNA here is from genome assembly GCF_002809985.1 of Geobacillus sp. WSUCF-018B. NCBI lineage: Bacteria > Bacillati > Bacillota > Bacilli > Caryophanales > Anoxybacillaceae > Geobacillus > Geobacillus sp. WSUCF-018B. The sequence continues at coordinate 694 of NZ_PIJF01000121.1, read as the reverse complement.
TCTCACATGCCAGGCGGATCTGTTCAGCCGCGCCCGGTCTTCCTGTTTAGCGCTGCACTTTTTCAAGCGCCAATTTGATGCCGAACCCGATCATCACCGCGCCCGTGATGCCTTCGATCCATTTCTTCGTTTTCGGCCGCTTCATGAAGTCGCTGATATAATGGATGAAGGAAATGTAAAACAAAAACCATATCGCGGTCATCGCCGTATAAGCCGCCCCCATTAGGAGAAACGGAGCGAAGGAGTGCGCGCCGGGCGCCACGAACTGCGGCAAAAACGTTAAGAAAAAAGCCGCCACTTTCGGATTTAAGAAATCGGTCAGAAACCCTTGCTTGAAGCAGGCGGTATGTTCTCCTCCTCTGATGTCCGTTTCCACACAGGAGGCTTCGCCTTTTTTCATGACTCCATATAATGCCTTAACGCCTAAATACGTTAAGTACACAGCACCCACATACTTCAGGATCGAAAACAGCAAGGCCGATTGCATAATGACGGCGGAAAGCCCGAGCGACGCCGCGGCGGTGTGGAGAAACAAGGCGCAGCAAACCCCTATATATAGATGCAATTTGAAGATTTACCATTTGCAGCTTTTATTGACTGTCAGGCGACCGAACAACGCCGCTTCACAGACCCATATATGGGTCTGTGAAGCAGGTGGTTGTTCGGTCTTCCGTCACGCCTTGGCGTGACGGGG
>NZ_PIJF01000013.1:0-62180 GCF_002809985.1 Geobacillus sp. WSUCF-018B | reverse complement strand
TTGTCTCGGAGTGTTATTGAACCCATGAGCCATTAGCTCAGTAGGTAGAGCATCTGACTTTTAATCAGAGGGTCGGAGGTTCGAGTCCTCCATGGCTCATCGTTTTGCGGAAGTAGTTCAGCGGTAGAACACCACCTTGCCAAGGTGGGGGTCGCGGGTTCGAACCCCGTCTTCCGCTCCACTCGCCCGCCGGGGTGGCGGAATTGGCAGACGCACAGGACTTAAAATCCTGGGGTAGGTAACTACCGTGCCGGTTCGAGTCCGGCCCTCGGCACGTGCGCTCGTAGCTCAATTGGATAGAGCATCTGACTACGGATCAGAAGGTTAGGGGTTCGAATCCTCTCGAGCGCGTTCATCGGGAAGTAGCTCAGCTTGGTAGAGCACACGGTTCGGGTCCGTGAGGTCGCAGGTTCAAATCCTGTCTTCCCGATTTTCCATGGGGCCTTAGCTCAGCTGGGAGAGCGCCTGCTTTGCAAGCAGGAGGTCATCGGTTCGATCCCGATAGGCTCCACCACTAATATTTTGATTTGGCGGTGTAGCTCAGCTGGCTAGAGCGTACGGTTCATACCCGTGAGGTCGGGGGTTCGATCCCCTCCACCGCCACCATTATCGGACCTTTAGCTCAGCTGGTGAGAGCAGACGGCTCATAACCGTCCGGTCGTAGGTTCGAGTCCTACAAGGTCCACCATTGCTAAGTTTCTTTTTGGAGGAGTACCCAAGTGGTTGAAGGGGTCGGTCTTGAAAACCGAGAGGCGCCGCAAGGCGCGCGGGGGTTCGAATCCCTCCTCCTCCGCCATTTAACGGATTTCCGAAAGAAGTCTCCCACCTCAAGGAACGCGAAGGATGTAACCCGGTGAGTGGGAGATGAAGAATATGGCTAGAACGGACACCTTCGGAACGAAGGGAAGCGTAAAGGGTTCTTGTGTGTGGCTTACCGTTCGGCGAACACGCACAAGTCGCTTGAAGCCTCCACCTCTAAGCGAAGCGTAGGTGGCGGGTAGTTCACATTCAAGTTCATGTTAAATGTGCCGGCTTAGCTCAATTGGTAGAGCAACTGACTTGTAATCAGTAGGTTGCGGGTTCAAGTCCTGCAGCCGGCACCAGAAATATGGCGGCTATGGCGAAGTGGTTAACGCACCAGATTGTGGCTCTGGCATGCGTGGGTTCGATTCCCACTAGTCGCCCTTTTTCTTCTTTAAAATTTTATATGCGGGTGTAGTTTAGTGGTAAAACCTCAGCCACGAGCATCGGCATCATCGAATTGGCTTCGAGTTGCCCCGACGCATCCGGCTTCTGTGAACCAGCTGGTAGAGGAAGGGGCATGGAAGTAGCGTGGCGGATGTTAAGCCAAATATTATGCGGGTGTAGTTTAGTGGTAAAACCTCAGCCTTCCAAGCTGATGTCGTGGGTTCGATTCCCATCACCCGCTTTTGATGGGCCTATAGCTCAGCTGGTCAGAGCGCACGCCTGATAAGCGTGAGGTCGGTGGTTCAAGTCCACTTAGGCCCACCATTTTCCATTGCATATTGTCAGATGATTCGTTATAATACTTAATGAACGTTCTTGTGCGTGCATGGTTCCGCTTGCCTCGATGCATTTTGCTTCCTTGCATTCGCTAGTAGAGGAAGGGACAGGACAAGTTTTGTGCTAGGYTTCTTRCTCATCATTCCGCAATAGCTCAGCGACGAGCAGGTGCATCGTCGAATATGCTTCGAGTTGTCCCGACGCATCTAGCTTCCTTGAATTTGCTGGCAGAGGAAGGGACAGGGCAAGTATTGTGCTAGGTTTCTTACTCATCATTCCGCAATAGCTCAGTGGTAGAGCAACCGGCTGTTAACCGGTAGGTCGTAGGTTCGAATCCTACTTGCGGAGCCATTGGATGGAGAAGTACCCAAGTGGCTGAAGGGGACGGTTTGCTAAACCGTTAGGTCGCAGTTTTGCGGCGCGCGGGTTCAAATCCCGCCTTCTCCGCCATAAGCGGCCCGTTGGTCAAGTGGTTAAGACACCGCCCTTTCACGGCGGTAACACGGGTTCGAATCCCGTACGGGTCACTGGTTAGTGGCACCAGACAACCTGGTGCCTTTTTCTGCAATCTTTTTTTGTCGATTTTTGCGTTTTTTTCTTGCTGTCTAGGCTCTTTTTTGTTATAATAGCCAATGTATATTAAGGGTTGGGGACAACGCAGTGTTTCGTTTCGTCAGCGAACGGGGCATTGCGTTTTTTGTTTTGTTTTTCAAGCTGCCAGCCATCGACCGCACCGCTTGGATAAAGGAAGCTTCCCGGCGGGAAGCTGATGGCAGACAGCATTTCCGTAGTTTATGACAGCAATTGCGCGTCGGCCTCGCCGCCATGAATTTGAACAAACATTGTTTGAATGGCTTGAAGTTGGCGGCGGGCGGCGTCTTCGCTCATCGACGGAAGGAAATAAACGATTTGCAGGGCGTTTTTTGTCTCTCTCGTTACCGCCGTGCGCTCAGAGTCGACGATCGGGCTGCCAAACGGGCCGCGTTCGTCTTTGCTGACAAGTTTGTCAGCGAAGTTGACGGAACGGCCGTTTAAGGCGATGTATTCGTCTTGCTCTGTGCCTATTGTGATGGTCACTGTCCCTTCGATGCGGTCAAGATCATAGATGCCGAGCGGAATTTTGTAATAAAGAGAAAAGAAATTGTTCACGTCGACCGCGGAGTGGATCGAAGGGAGAAAGTTTTTTTTCTGGATGCGCCGGTATAAGCTCTCGCTGGACGGACGGTAGCGGCTTGGATCGGTGCCGATTTGTTTGAAGGTCCGGCGCCATTCGGCGAGCTCGGGAATGTCGGCAATCGGTTTTTCCTGCAGCTCTATGTAAATGGACTCTTGAAACAGCTCAAGCCGCCCTTTTAGCATTTGCGGCGAGTCGCCGATGTCGATATGGCGGTAGCGGATGATGCCGAATTTGGCTGAAGGAAGGCGTTGTTTTAATTGTTCGGATACGATATATGGCATGTTCATCACCTCGCGTTTTATTTTACCATATGTGTTGAAAGGAGGGAAAACGATGGATATGATGGCGTTGAAAGAGGAAGTGATTGCGTACAGCCGATCGATTGGCATCGATAAAATCGGGTTTGCGAGCGCCGACCCGTTTGTCGAGTTGAAAGAGCGGCTGCGCCGCCAACAGGAGCTCGGGTATCAGTCGGGATTTGAAGAGCCGGATATTGAGAAGCGGACGAATCCTTCATTGCTTCTTCCAGAAGCAAAATCGATCATTGCCATTGCCCTCGCTTATCCGTCGAAAATGAAGGATGCACCGCGCGGGACGAAAACGGAGCGGCGCGGCCTGTTTTGCCGTGCATCGTGGGGAAAGGATTACCATGTTGTGCTGCGGGAACGTTTGCAGAAGCTGGAGGAATTTTTGCTGGCAAAGGTGCCATCCGCCCGCGTGCGATCGATGGTGGATACGGGAGAACTTGCTGACCGCGCGGTGGCAGAACGGGCTGGGATCGGCTGGAGCGGGAAAAATTGTTCGATCATTACCCCAGAGTTTGGCTCCTACGTGTATCTTGGGGAAATGATCACCAACATTCCGTTTCCTCCAGATGAGCCAGTTGAAAACCGGTGCGGGACGTGCACGAAATGCATTGACGCCTGTCCGACGGGGGCGCTTGTGCAAGGGGGACAGCTGAATGCACAACGATGCATTTCATTCTTAACGCAAACGAAAGGGTTTTTGGCTGATGAATTCCGCGAGAAAATTGGCAACCGATTGTATGGTTGCGACACATGCCAATTAGTCTGTCCAGAAAATAAGGGGAAAGATTTCCATTTGCATCCGGAATTTGAGCCGGATCCGGAGACGGCCAAACCGAAGCTGGTTCCGCTTCTTGACATGACGAACCGTGAGTTTCAAGAGAAGTTTGGTGCGATGGCCGGTTCATGGCGCGGGAAAAAACCGATTCAGCGCAATGCGATTATTGCCCTCGCTCACTACAAAGACCGGACGGCAGTGCCGCGTTTACTCCGGTTGTTAAAAGAAGATAGCCGCCCGGTCATCCGCGGGACAGCGGCATGGGCGCTTGGGAAAATCGGGGATGCAACCGCCAAGCCTCATTTGGAAGAGGCACGACAAACCGAGACGGACATGGATGTAATCGCCGAGATTGACAAAGGGCTGAAACTGTTGTCTGAGACAAAGGAATAGGGAAAGAACCTCCGCCTCCCTACATAAGGTAGTAACAAAAAGAAAGTGGGGAGCGGCATGAAAAAGCAGTTGCAACAGTGGCTCGATGAGCGGGCCCGTTCGTTTGTATCAGAACCACGCGTACAAGATGAAGAAATCATACGCAAGAAGCAACTGTGCGACAAACGAGGAGCGGAAATCGTCCGGTGCACGATCCGCGGACGAATTGTCGGCAGGCAGGCCGTCGAGCGGGAGACAACGATTGCTTATATGGCCCACTATCAATTTCTCATTAAGCATGGGGTTGATCTGTATATAGAGGAGCAGGTTGAGGAACGTCGCGCCCGCTTTTTGGGTGGTGAGTTGGTTGATGACCAGCAGATCAGCCGGATGGGGGATCGCGTTGAAGCACCGCGCGTTGAGCGTGAACGGTGGACGGGCGAGCGGTTGTTTTACCAATATGATCGTGCACAGGCGGTGCGGTATGCAGAAATGTGGTGGAACCGCCATAACCCGGCGTTTCCTTCCTTTGCCGTTGATTGCACGAATTTTGTTTCCCAATGTTTGTATGCGGGCGGAGCGCCGATGACCGGCTATCCGAACCGGGCGCGGGGATGGTGGTGTCAAAACAACAGTTGGAGTTACAGCTGGGCGGTCGCCCATTCGCTGCGCTGGTATTTAAGCGGAGCGCGCATCGGCCTGCAGGCGGTCGAAGTAGCCGAGCCGGAACAATTGATGGCAGGGGATGTCATTTGTTATGATTTTCAAGGAGACGGCCGCTTCGACCATACGACGATCGTGGTGGCGAAAGACAAAGACGGCATGCCGCTTGTAAACGCCCATACGACAAACAGCCGCATGCGTTACTGGTCGTATGAAGATTCAAGCGCCTATACGCCAAACATTCGGTATAAATTTTTTCACATCATTGACCGTAAATAAACGATGTTGCTGAGGTGAACGGAATGCCGCTTCATGTAGTACTGTACCAACCAGAAATTCCGGCTAATACCGGGAATATCGCCCGCACATGCGCGGCTACGGATACGGCGCTTCACTTGATTCGTCCGCTTGGGTTTTCAACGGATGATAAAATGTTAAAGCGCGCCGGCCTTGACTATTGGCCGTACGTCAACATTTCGTATTACGATTCGCTCGATGAACTGTTTGCCCGGTTTCCGCATGGCGAATTTTACTTTATTACGAAATTCGGCCGCCAATACTACGATTCGTTTGATTTCAGCGATACGGAAAAACATATTTTCTTTGTGTTCGGCCGTGAAACGACCGGGCTGCCGAAAGAACTGCTTGAAGCCAATATGGACCGTTGCCTGCGCATTCCGATGAACGACAAAGTCCGTTCGCTGAACTTATCCAATACGGCGGCGATTTTAGTGTACGAGGCGCTGCGCCAGCAACGGTTTCATGGGCTTTCGTAAACAAAAAAACGACCTTCGTTGCGGAGGTCGTTTTTTTGTGCCTTATTGTTTAACGCCCGGTTTGTCCTCGTAGCCGGCGGTGAAAATGGCCGTCAAAAACGCAATGATAACCCCTAACATAAGCAATGTGCGCATCGCTTTTCCTCCCTTGCAATGAAAGTGGTATGCGTTTCCCCTTTATTATAGCGAATATGGCCAAGCATGTGAATGAGAACAAGTTAGGACGGAGAGACAAAATTTTTTTTGCGGCGAATGATACGGGACATCCTCGCATAAATTGTAATAATCTTGCTGTTAGACATCCAAGGGTGAGGAGGTCCTTTATGGATATTTTACAAAAGATCGCACGGTACCGGGAAGAAGAAGAAAAGCTGAAATGGGAAGGGACGTTCGCGGAGTATTTAAAGATTTTAAAAGAAAAGCCGTGGGTGGCCCAATCGGCCCATTCGCGCGTTTATAATATGATTAAAGATGCCGGGGTCGAAGAGGTGAACGGAAGGAAACGATATAAGTTTTTTAGCCAGCACTTGTTCGGACTCGAAGAAGCACTCGAACGGCTTGTTGAAGAATACTTCCACCCAGCGGCGAAACGGTTGGATGTGCGGAAACGAATTTTGCTGCTGATGGGTCCGGTCGGCGGTGGGAAATCGACGCTCGTGACGCTTCTAAAGCGTGGCCTTGAAGAGTATTCCAAAACGGACCGCGGCGCGGTGTACGCCATTAAAGGCTGCCCGATGCACGAGGATCCGCTTCACCTCATTCCTCACCATTTGCGCGATGATTTTTACCGTGAATACGGCATTCGCATCGAAGGAGAGTTGTCACCGCTCAATATGATGCGGCTCGAGAAAGAATACGGCGGCCGCATTGAAGATGTGCTGGTGGAACGCATTTTCTTCTCGGAAAACCGTCGCGTCGGCATTGGGACGTTCAGCCCATCTGATCCGAAATCGCAGGATATTGCCGATTTAACCGGAAGCATCGATTTCTCGACGATTGCCGAATACGGTTCTGAGTCTGACCCACGCGCCTATCGGTTTGACGGCGAACTGAACAAGGCGAACCGCGGCATTATGGAGTTTCAAGAGATGTTGAAATGCGATGAAAAGTTTCTCTGGCATTTGCTGTCGCTGACGCAGGAAGGCAATTTCAAAGCGGGACGATTTGCGTTAATCAGTGCGGATGAACTGATCGTCGCCCATACAAATGAAACGGAATACCGGTCGTTCATTGCGAACAAAAAGAATGAGGCGCTTCACTCGCGCATTATCGTGATGCCGATTCCGTACAACTTGCGCGTCTCCGAAGAAGAACGCATTTACGAAAAAATGATTCGTGAAAGCGATGTTGCCGATGTGCATATCGCCCCGCATACATTGCGGATCGCCGCTATGTTCACGATTTTGACTCGGCTGAAAGAGTCAAAGCGGCCGGATGTGGATTTATTGAAAAAAATGCGTCTATACGATGGGGAAATGATCGAAGGGTTCAACGAAGTGGACGTTGAAGAGTTGAAAAAAGAACATCCCGACGAAGGAATGAGCGGCATTGACCCTCGCTATGTCATCAACCGCATTTCGGCTTGCATCATTCGGAAAGAAGTGCCGTCGATCAACGCGCTTGATGTGCTTCGTTCGTTGAAAGAAGGGTTGGATCAGCATCCGTCGATCACGAAGGAAGACCGCGAGCGGTACTTGAACTTCATTTCGCTTGTGCGCAAAGAGTATGACGAAATCGCCAAGCAAGAAGTGCAAAAGGCGTTCGTGTACTCATATGAAGAGTCGGCGAAAACATTGATGGATAACTATTTGGACAACGTCGAGGCGTATTGCAACAAAACGAAACTGCGCGACCCGCTTACCGGAGAGGAAATGAATCCGGATGAGAAGCTGATGCGCTCGATTGAGGAACAGATCGGCATTTCGGAAAATGCGAAAAAGGCGTTCCGGGAAGAAATTTTAATCCGCATTTCCGCCTACGCACGCAAAGGGCAGCGATTTGATTACAACTCGCATGAACGGCTGCGCGAAGCGATTCAGAAAAAACTGTTCGCCGATCTTAAAGATATTGTGAAAATTACAACGTCGACGAAAACACCGGATGAGCAGCAGTTGAAAAAAATCAATGAAGTCGTCGCGCGTCTCATTGATGAATACGGGTACAACTCCACGTCGGCCAATGAATTGCTACGCTATGTCGGCAGCTTGTTGAACCGCTAGGCATGCCTCGAGCGCCGGGGCATGCTTTTTTGCATCGATAATCGGGCTTGTCCGTCCGTTGTTCGCTTTTCTATTTTCGGCATTCATCTGTCAATTATTTTGAATTTTTGCATAGGATAAAATAAACAACTTGGCATAGTGATGGTCCGTTTTGATGACGCCAACATAAGTATATGCGGGAAAGTGAAAAGTGTGAGAACCATTTTAACAAAGGAGGGGAAAATATGAAAGGGAATTTCGTTGTATCGAAAGAAGACTGGTCCCTCCACCGCAAAGGATATGACGATCAAAAGCGGCATCAAGAAAAGGTAAAGGAAGCGATCAAAAACAATTTGCCGGATTTGATTACGGAAGAAAGCATCATTATGTCCAACGGACGCGATGTAATTAAGATTCCGATCCGCTCGCTGGATGAATATAAAATTCGCTACAACTATGAGAAAAACAAACATGTCGGCCAAGGAAACGGAGACAGCCAAGTCGGCGATGTCGTGGCCAGAGACGGAAGCGGGGAGGGGCAAGGGCCAGGGAAAGGCCAAGGAGCCGGCGACTTGCCGGGCCAAGATTATTACGAAGCTGAAGTGTCGTTGATGGAAATCGAAGAAGCGCTCTTCAGCCAACTGGAGCTGCCGAACTTGCAGCGGAAAGAACTGGATCAAAATGTCGTTCAACATATCGAATTTAACGACATTCGCCGCACCGGGTTGATGGGGAACATCGATAAAAAGCGGACGATGCTCGCCGCTTTCAAGCGCAACGCCATGAGCGGCAAACCAGGCTTTTACCCGATTTACCGCGAAGATTTAAAGTTTAAAACGTGGAATGAAGTCGTCAAGCCGGAATCGAAGGCCGTTGTCTTGGCCATGATGGACACAAGCGGCTCGATGGGCATGTGGGAAAAATACATGGCGCGCAGTTTCTTCTTTTGGATGACGCGTTTTTTGCGCACGAAGTACGAAACAGTCGACATCGCCTTTATCGCCCATCATACGGAAGCGAAAGTTGTCAGCGAGGATGAATTTTTCACGAAAGGGGAAAGCGGCGGGACGATTTGCTCATCCGCCTACCGCAAGGCGCTGGAACTGATCGAAACGAAGTATTCTCCGTCGCGCTACAACATTTATCCGTTCCACTTCTCCGACGGCGACAACTTGACATCGGACAATGCCCGCTGTGTGAAGCTTGTTCAAGAGCTGATGAAAGTGTCGAACATGTTTGGGTATGGGGAAGTCAACCAGTACAACCGCCATTCCACGCTCATGTCGGCGTATCGCAATATTAAGGATGAAAAGTTCCGCTATTATATTTTGAAGCAAAAATCAGATGTGTTCCACGCGATGAAAACATTTTTCCGCAAAGAAGAGAGCAAGCAGCTCGTTTGACCCTCTGGCAGCTGAAAAAAGGGGGTTTTTCTTTTTGGAAAGGGAGGGCAATCGCCCTCCCTAAAATAAGTTATTGCTTTTGCAGCGTCGCCGCCATGGCGAGCACGGCGCCAAGCACGTCTTCGTTGCGTGGAGCGTGCACGGTCAATAGCATTGGCGCTGGTTGGGCGCTGGCGATGACATGAACGGTGGCGCCGTCCGCTTGTGCAGTGTACCAAACCGCATCAGCGAACGGCTTAGGCAATCCGTTCGTTTGTTGGCGGGCGGCGTTGGCGTCGATCGCTTGGGCATGTTCTTTCGCCAGCTGCTCGTAGTTTGTTTCCCCCTCTGAAAGCAAGCGAATGCGGGCGAACGACTTACCGTGGAGCAATACATCAGCATGCGGCTCTTCGGCATCCAGCGTCCAACCGTCCAGCACGTAGAGGGAGAAATGCTGGTTGTCGCTTGTGGTCAACGTTGCTGTCCCTGTGACTGTTTGATTTCCGACTTGGTAAGACAAAGAAGTTGTTGGACGGGAAGAAGCAGCTTCATCCCCTGTCGCCCCGCTTTGTCCACCTCCTGCTTGATGTTGTTCATCAACCGGGGGAGCTTCTTGGTTCTTTGGCTCGGCTGTTTGCGTGTTGGCGGAGTTCTCGTCCGAACTTGCGGATTGTTTTTCTTTCGCAGCCGTCCCTTCTGATGCGGGCGCCTCTGTGCCGCAACCGGCAAGCAAGGCGGCGGTGACAGCGAGGGAAAATAACAGCTTCCCGTATCGATTCATGTTCATCCCTCCTTACGTTTCATATTACCGCTCATTATACCAATTGAAACGGTGGAAACAAACAGACTGCGTTCCCTATTTTTTCGGCTTGTTTGTTTTTGTCTGTTCTTTGGCATGATGAAGGGCGATATGCGCACCGCCCCACACGGCGGCGGCTAGAAGAGCGAGTAAAGCAAATCCGTAAAGCATGTGGTTCCCTCCTCATGTATACTAGATGGCAGAATCAACATAATGTATGAAACGCGTTTCAAAGCAAGTCTTTTTTAGGGGAGTGGGGAACATGGCGAATATCCGCGATTTGGCGAAAGAGGCGGGAGTGTCGGTGGCCACTGTATCGAGGGTGTTGAACGGATATCCATATGTGAGCGAGGAAAAACGAAAAGCGGTTTGGGAAGCGGTGGAGAAGTTAAATTACTCGAAAAATATTCAAGCCGTTCACTTGGCGAAAGGAAGGACAACGATTGTCGGGGTCATGCTTCCGTACATTCACCACCCTTATTTTTCGGCTGTAATCGAAGGGATTTCCAAGGAGGCGCTTCGTTATGGTTACCAACTGCTTTTGTTTCAGACGAATTATGATGTGGAGAGGGAGCTCGAGGCATTGGAACGGCTGCGGATGAAGCAAATGGATGGGATGATCGTATGTTCCCATGAAGTGGACTGGGAAGCGTTTGCCGCTTATCAGGAAGACGGTCCCATCGTTTTATGCGAGCAGGTGGAAGGGTATGATTTTTTCACCGTCTATATCGATCACTACCAGACGTTTGTCCAAGCGCTGCGCTACTTGATCAAAAAAGGGCACCGACACATCGGCTATTGCATCGGAAGAATGACGGGGCCGAACAGCCAAGCGAGGGCGGCGGCGTACCAGGATGTGTTGCGTGAAGTCGGCGTCATTCCTCGACGGCATTGGGTTTTTGATGGGTGTCTATTTCTTGAGGATGGAAAGCGGGTCATGGAGCAATGGATCGCGATGGAGGAGCGTCCGAGCGCGTTGCTTGTGACGAGTGACCAAGTGGCGGCCGGAATCGTGCTCGAGGCGCGACGCATCGGAGTGCGCATTCCAGAGGAGCTTGCCATCATTGGGTTTGATAATGATCCGCTGGCCGAAATGATGGGCATTACAACCGTGGCGCTCCCCCATTTTACGCTCGGGGAAAGAGCGTTCCGCCTTCTTCACCATTGGCTGGAGACAGGCCGTGTGACGCGAAAACAGGAAGAGCTGCCTGCTCGGTTGTTGGTGCGGGATACGGCATAATAGGGCCTGGCTTTCCATTTTTGACAATTCGTTTGAAGCCGCTTGAAACACCATCGTGTTATATAGTTTTCAGATGGTATCGGTTCACGGGGCGTCCGACGCCGCCGTATTGAACATCGAGCACGACTTTTCCCGTTTTCTCAAGGTATTCCAAGTAGCGGCGGGCCGTCACACGGGCGATGCCGACGCCCTCGGCCACTTCCTCGGCGGAAACAGGGAAGCGGTGCTGGCGCAAGTAGGCGACGACTTTTTCCAACGTCACTTCGTTTAATCCTTTCGGAAGTTCAGGGAGCGGGGCGGCAGGTTGTTCAGCCGTTTGCCGCAGTGCATCGAGTTCTGCCTGGGTGAGCGATTCCTTTTCTGCAAGCGACTGGCGGAACGCCCGATAATTTCCCAGCGCCTGTTTGAGCCGTTCAAATTTAAACGGTTTCACAATGTAATCGAAGGCGCCGTTTTGCAGGACGCGGCGCACTGTTTCAATGTCGCTTGCTGCTGTGATGGCGATGATGTCAACTTCATGGCCGCGGGCGCGGATTTGCTTTACTGTTTCAAGGCCGTCTAGCTGCGGCATGTAAATATCAATCATCGCTAAATCGGGACGCAGCTCGTCGATGAGGCGGAGTCCTTCTTCACCGTTTCCGGCAAGGCCGACGACGGTGAAGCCGTCCACTTGTTCGATCATTTGCCGGTTCACTTCCTGGACCATCGGATCGTCTTCAATGAGCAGTACACGGTACATGCTTTTCCTCCTTTGCACGGATGGAGCCTGTTTACATGATGGAGAAAGACACCAGCGCTGTTTCGCTAGGCTTCCTTGCTATGTTACATGTCAAATGTGATCGTAAAGATGGTGCCTTTTCCTTCTTCCGATTGAACCTCGATTTGTCCGTTTCCTTTGTCCACGATTTGTTTGACTAAATATAAGCCGATGCCGCGGCCATCGCTCCCTTTTGTGGAGAAGCCTTCTTCAAAGATGCGGCCGAGATGTTCGCGGGCGATGCCTTGGCCGTTGTCTTCGACAGAGAGGGAGCAGACATCCTCATTTTGTTCGATGCTGACGTATACTTCCTTCTCGCGGCCGGCGACGTTGCGGAACGAATCAAATGCATTTTCGATTAAATTGCCGAGGATCACGACGAAATCATGGTGATCAAGGCGCGGTGGAAACCGGTGCAGCCGGCTGTGCCGGTCGATCGTCACGCGAATGCCGAGCTCTTTGCCGCGGCGGATTTTGCTTAACAATAGCCCGGAGATGCTTTCGTCTTTGATGTTGCGGCTTAAAAACTGCGTCAGTTCTGCCTGTTCCTCTGTAACTTGGAAGACGTACTCGAGCGCTTTTTCGATATGGCCGAGCTGGATGAGGCCGGCGATCGTGTGGAGCTTGTTCATGTATTCATGGTTTTGCACGCGCAGGGCATGGACAAACGCTTTCACTCCTGTCAGTTCTTCGGCCAGCCGCTTGACTTCCGTGCGGTCTTGGAAAATGGCAATGGCGCCGACTGTTTTCCCGTTGACCTTGATCGGGATGCGGTTGCTCCAGATCGTCAAGTTGCCAATTTGCAGCTCACGATTATAAATCGGTTTGTTTACCTCAAGAATTTCCGGAAGATGTGTATCCGGGATGACAGAGCGGATCGGCTGCCCGATGACATCCCCTTCGACGCCAAGCATTTGTTTCGCCCGATCGTTGAAAATCGTGATGCGTTCATCGCTGTCAATGGCGATGACGCCTTCGTGCATGGCGTTAAACGCCTCTGTCCGCTCCACAAGCAGTTTGGCGATTTCATGCGGCTCGAGTTGGAACATTTGCCGCTTAATGTGGGAGGCAAGCAGCCAAGCTCCGCTTCCGCCGGCGAGCAGCGACAAAACGATCGCTATCGCAATTTCCTCTTTTACTGTGCTCATCGCTTCCCAAAATGTCGGCAGCCGGTAGGCGGCGATGACGACGCCGATTTGTTCGTGATCGCTGTTCATAATGGGGACGAAGGCGCGGATCACGGTTCCGATTTCCCCACGCGCTTTCGAGGTGTACGTATGCTCGGCAAATGCCGGCCCTTCATCGGCGCCGTGGGAAATGGTGCCGATCATTGCTGGGAGCGGGTGGGAGAGGCGAACTTTGTTCATATCGAGTACGACAATATAGTCAGCGCTGTGGATGACGCGCACCCGTTCGACGATCATGTTGACGAGCGCCCGGCTTTGCTTGTCGCCGACAATGTGGTGTTTGACTTCCGGCAGTTCAGACACTGTGCGCGCTGTCAACAAGGCGCGCTGGCTCAGTTCTTCTTCTTTTGTATGAAAAAAATCGCTGATGATAAACAAGCCGCTCAGCAGCATCGAAAAACTGACGATGACAAAAATTAAAATCGTGATTTTCCAACGGATCGGCAGCCGATTCATGGCGAGACTCCTCTTTTTTCGAAACAGTCATTATCATTTATTTTAGCATGATTCCTCTGATATGATAAAAGAGATGAAAAAATCAAGGACGAAAATGGTGTGGATGATGAGAAACAGTTGGAAATGGTGGCTGCTCCTTCTGTTCGCCGGCATCGGGTTGGCTGGATGGGCGGTGAGCCAGCAAGTCGGCCGGGAGCCGCTTGTTTATGATGATGAACAAAAGGGGCTGCAAAACCAAATTATTATTTACTTTAGCCATGTTGTTGCGGAAAACACGCCAAAAGGGTTGGCGGCGCAAAAGTTTGCCGAGCTTGTCGAACAAAAGACCGATGGCCGCGTCAAAGTTGAGGTGTTTCCGAACGGTTCGCTCTATTCGGACGGCGAGGAGCTTGATGCGCTGTTGCGCGGCGATGTGCAAATGATCGCGCCATCATTTTCAAAGGTGACAGAGCTTGTCCCCGAATGGCAAGTGCTCGATTTGCCGTTTTTGTTCCGCAACGATGACGATGTGCGCCGCGTCTTTACTGGAGAAATCGGGGCTGAGCTACTCGGAATGCTTGAGGCGAAGAAAATCAAAGGGTTGGCGCTTTGGAGCAACGGATTTAAGCAAATGATGAGCACCACCCGCCCGCTTATCGCACCTGATGACTTCCGCGGCTTGCGCTTTCGCATTATGCCGAGCGAAGTGATCGAAAAACAGTTTCGCCTGCTTGGCGGAGAACCGGTTGCTGTCTCATTTGACCATGTGTATCGGGCGCTTGAGCAGCATGAGTTTGACGGCCAGGAAAATACGATTTCCAACATTTACTCAAAAAGTTTCTACAAGTTTCAGCCTTACATCACCATCAGCAACCACGGGTACCTTGGTTATGCCGTGATGATGAACCAAGCATTTTGGGACCATTTGCCAAAAGACATCCAGCAAAAAATCACTGAAGCGATGGCTGAAGCAACACAATGGAATTTGCAGGAGTCAAAGGCGCAAAACGAACGGGAATTGAACGAATTGCGCCAGCGCGAGGACGTCCATCTTTATTTGCTGTCGGAAACAGAAAAACGGAGATGGGAACGGAAATTGGCCCCGCTGTATCAGGAATTTACGAGGCAGTTCGGTTCTAGACTTTTGAATGAAATCAAGAAATCCGATGAATAAGCTTCCGGTGACGGAAGCTTCTTTTATGGCGATAGATGCAGTTTTTGTAAACGTTTGAGACCAAAAAGACCAAAACGACCATTATCACCATAATATTTTGATTTTATGCTTTTTCCTTTATGATGATGTTGAAAGCGTTGTCAAGACAAAGAAAGGAGTGGGAGAAATGCGGAGCAAATTTAAAAATTTAACTGTGCAAGTCATTATCGGTATTATTTTAGGGATTATCGTCGGATTTTTATTCCCGGAATTCGGCACGAAGCTGAAAGTATTGGCCGATGGGTTTATTAAGCTGATTAAAATGGTGATTGCGCCGATCATTTTCTTCACGGTCGTCATCGGGATCGGCAATATGGGCGACTTGAAAAAAGTCGGCCGCATCGGCGGCAAGGCGCTCATTTATTTTGAAATTGTCACCACGTTTGCGTTGGCTATCGGGATTGTCGTCGTCAACCTAGTCAAACCAGGGGTCGGGTTTAACACCGATGCCGTAAAAGGCGGCGACATTTCGCAATATACGAAGCAGGCGGAAGAGACGAGCCACGGGTTTGTCGATTTCGTGCTCAGTATTATCCCGGATAACGTCGTCGCAGCGATGGCCAGCGGAGAATTGCTTCCGGTACTCTTCTTCGCCGTCCTGTTTGGCTTGGCGGCAGCAGGGTTAGGGGAGAAAGCCAAACCGGTGCTTTCGTTGTTTGAGCGAATCGCTGAAATTTTCTTTGGCGTCGTCAATATGGTCATGAAAGTTTCGCCGATTGCTGCATTTGGCGCGATGGCGTATACGATCGGCACGTTCGGCCTTGGTTCGCTCGTGTCGCTCGGTAAACTGATGGGTTCTGTTTACATTACGATGGCGCTTTTCATTTTCGTCGTGCTTGGCGGGATTGCCAAGTTTTATGGGTTTAACATCTTTAAGTTTCTCGCTTATATCAAAGAGGAACTGTTGCTTGTTTTGGGCACATCTTCGTCTGAATCAGCGCTGCCGCGGCTGATGGAACGTTTGGAAAAATACGGGTGCTCGAAATCGGTTGTTGGTCTTGTCGTTCCGACAGGGTATTCGTTTAACCTAGACGGCACATCGATTTACTTGTCGATGGCGGCGATTTTTATCGCTCAAGCGTACGGCATTGATTTAACCATTTGGCAAGAGCTGACGTTGCTTGGCGTATTAATGCTCACCTCGAAAGGGGCAGCAGGGGTTACCGGTTCCGGCTTTATTACACTGGCTGCAACGTTGGCAGCATTTCCGATGATTCCGGTCGAAGGCATCGCCTTGTTGCTTGGGGTTGACCGCTTCATGTCGGAAGCGCGGGCGATTACGAACATCATCGGCAACGCTGTGGCGACGGTTGTCGTTTCAAAAATGGAAAATGAGTTTCATCCTTCTGCTGGACAAAATCTAGCGGAAGGGAAGATGACAATCGCGAAGTGAGGAACGGGAATCTGCCCCTAAGGGCTGTATGAACAGCCTTTGGGGGCGGTTTTTTATTTTGGCAAAAAATATAGAAAAACGAGCCCCGAAACGCACTGCACATTGCAAATCGGCGGATGAAAAAAGGATGGAGCGAGACGGAGAGGGGATATTTTCCTCGTTTTTTGTGCATATATTTTGCTTTTTCCTGGACGTTTTTCCATAATAAAGCTATACCGATGTTGGAGGAGGAAGCAGATTGAACAGTTTGCAAGACTGCGCTGTATTACATAACGGTGTGCAAATGCCGTGGGTTGGCCTTGGCGTCTACAAAGTAAAGGAGGGCGAGGAAGTAAAAAGCGCGGTGCGCACCGCGTTGGAAATTGGCTATCGCCATATTGACACGGCCGCTTTTTACGAAAACGAAGAAGGGGTCGGGCAAGCGATCCGTGAATCCGGCATTCCGCGCGAGCAAGTATTTGTGACGACGAAAGTATGGAACACCGACCAAGGGTATGAGACGACGCTGAAGGCGTTTGATGCAAGCTTGAAAAAGCTTGGGTTTGATTATGTTGACCTGTACTTAGTCCACTGGCCGGTGAAAGGGAAGTATAAAGAGACGTACAAAGCGCTGGAAAAGCTGTATAAAGACGGCTATGTGCGCGCGATTGGCGTCAGCAACTTCCAAATTCACCATTTGCAAGATGTGCTGGCTGACTGCGAAATTAAGCCGATGGTCAACCAAGTCGAGTACCATCCGCGCTTAACGCAAAAAGAGCTGCAGGCGTTTTGCCGGGAAAACGGCATCCAGCTTGAGGCATGGTCGCCGCTTATGCGCGGGGAAATTTTAACCGAACCGACAATCGTTGAAATTGGCAAAAAATACGGGAAAACGCCAGCGCAAGTCGTGTTGCGTTGGGATTTGCAGCACGGCGTCGTGACGATCCCGAAATCGGTGACGCCGGCGCGTATTAAAGAAAATGCCAACCTTTTCGATTTTTCGTTGACAGCCGAGGAAATGAAGCAAATTGATGCGTTAAACTTGAATAAACGGATTGGCGCCGATCCAGACAACTTCAACTTTTGATAAACAGGATCGGCCAAACAGCGCCCGTCGTCGGCGCTGTTTTTTCTATAAGAGAAATGAAACCAAGGTGGCATATTTGACGTATGAAATGATGAACAAGTACAATAAATAATAGTATACACAATTGGAAAAACGGAGGGTGCTGAGATGCTATTCCATCCGATGGATATTTTCATTTTTATCGCCTTCCTGATATCGCTTTGGGCGCAATGGAAGGTATCAAGCAATTTCAATGCCTGGTCTGAAGTTCCAGCCTCATCGGGGTTGACGGGGGCGGAAGTGGCGCGCATGATTTTAGACCGCCACGGCTTGCATCACGTGCCGGTTGAGGTCGTTCCGGGACGATTGTCCGACCATTACGATCCAATTTCCCGCACTGTTCGTTTGTCGGAACCTGTCTTTTACGGGCGTTCGATCGCTTCCATTTCCGTTGCCGCCCATGAGGTCGGTCATGCGGTTCAGCATCAGCAAGGGTATGCGGCGCTCGTTCTTCGCCACCGGATGTTCCCTGTTGTGAATTTGGCTTCCGGCGTGGCTCCGTTTTTACTGCTGGTTGGGTTTTTGCTCCATCAATTTTCATTGATCGGTCTCGGCATTTTGTTCTTCTCACTGGCGGTGGCGTTTCAAGTCATCACGCTGCCGGTCGAGTTTAATGCGAGCGCCCGGGCGAAACGGTTTATCTTGGCGGAAGGAATTATCGCTCCGGATGAAGTTCGCGGCGTGAACAAAGTGCTCGGCGCAGCGGCGTTGACGTATGTGGCCGCGACATTGATCGCCGTATTTGAGCTGTTGAAGTATGTGCTCATCTTTACCCAAGGGAACAATAACGAAGAGTCGTAATGCGTTGTGCCGCCTTAGGCTGTCCGCCGTTGGCGGCATGGCGAAACTTTTGCACGCAGGAGGTGTACCTGGGCGCTTCATCCGCGCTCGGAGATGAATTGGACATAGCCAGTTTGCTGTTAGTGGCGTTACTTATTGCCTGCACCGCCTTTTTTGTCGCTTCGGAATTTGCGATCGTCAAGGTGCGCAGCACGCGCATCGACCAACTTATCAATGAAGGCAATAAACGGGCGATCGCGGCGAAAAAAGTGATTTCGAACTTGGATGGCTATTTATCGGCGAACCAGCTCGGCATTACGCTCACCTCGCTTGGGCTTGGCTGGCTTGGGGAGCCGACGGTGGCGCGGATGTTGCTGCCGCTGTTTGAACGCCTCCATTTATCGGAATCCGTTTCCCACTTTTTAGCCTTTATTATTTCGTTTTCATTGATCACGTTTTTGCATGTTGTTGTCGGCGAATTGGCGCCGAAAACATTTGCTATTCATAAAGCAGAAGCGATTACGCTGTGGACAGCCAAGCCGCTCATTTGGTTTTACAAAATCATGTATCCGTTCATTTGGACGCTCAACAACTCTGCGCGGCTCGTGACGCGCCTGTTTGGCCTCAGGCCAGTGGCGGAGCATGAAATCGCCCACTCTGAGGAGGAGTTGCGCCTCATTTTATCAGAAAGCTACAAAAGCGGGGAGATCAATCAATCCGAGTATCGCTATGTCAACAACATTTTCCGCTTTGACGATCGCATAGCGAAGGAAATTATGGTGCCGCGCAAAGAAATTGTCGCGCTCGATATTAACAAAAGCTTCAAGGAAAACTTGGACATCATTCGCGAAGAAAAGTATACGCGCTATCCGGTCATTGATGGCGATAAGGACCATGTGCTCGGGCTCATTAACGTGAAGGAAGTGTTTACGGATTTCATCGCCAACCCGTCCCATGATAAACAGATCAAAGACTATATCCGCCCGATTATTCAAGTGATTGAATCGATCGCCATTCACGATTTGTTGGTCAAAATGCAAAAAGAACGCATCCATATGGCGATTTTAGTCGACGAGTACGGCGGCACATCCGGATTGGTAACAGTTGAGGATATTTTGGAAGAAATTGTCGGCGAAATCCAGGATGAGTTCGATATCGATGAAACGCCGCTTATCCAAAACATTGGCGATCGGTTCATTTTGGATGGCAAGGTGCTCATTAGCGAAGTGAACGATTTGTTAGGGCTTGAAATCGATGATGACGATGTCGATACAATCGGCGGTTGGGTGTTGACGAAGCATTATGACATCAAAACAGGCGATACTGTGGAAATCGACAACTATCTCTTTACGGTCAAAGAGATGGATGGCCATCACGTCAAGACGCTCGAGGTGGTGAAAAAAGAACCGGATCGAGAGGAAGAAAGCGAAACGGCGGACGTTGAAGAAGAGCAGCTGCGTTTGTAAGGCAGACGGGGAAACGTCTGCCTTTTTTGCGTCTGCCTTGGGGGCGCCTGCTTTGGCGTGCCGCGAAACGTTAGCAGTGTTCTTGGTTGTAAACGGATGGAAGGGGAACGGGAAAGTCGTCCGTCGGTGCGAGGCAGACGACTTCCTCATTTGTAAACGGGTGGCGGAACGTTAGTTTAGCGGCATGCAGCGCATGACGATGAAATATCGGCTGGCCGCCGTAAAGCGTGTCGCCGACGAGCGGATGGCCGAGATGGGCCAAATGGACGCGAATTTGGTGCGTCCGTCCGGTGTCAAGGGTAAGCTCGACAAGCGACGCAGCGGGGAACGTTTGGAGCACGCGATAGTGCGTCACTGCTCTCGCCCCGGTTCGCGAGACGCGGCGGCGCGTCGGATGATGGCGGTCGCGGCCGATCGGCGCAGAAATCGTTCCGGATTTGGTGGACAGGCGGCCGTGAACGAGGGCGATATACGTCCGCTTAATGGCGCGCTGGGCGAGCATCCGGTCGAGCGTTGCGCCGGCGAGCGGATGTTTTGCAAATAGAATGGCCCCCGATGTGTCGCGGTCGAGCCGATGAATGTGGCGCACTTTTGTCAAAATAGCCTGTGACTGCAAATAAAAGGAAACGGCATTCGCAAGCGTGCCGGTTTGTCCCGCTTCAGACGGATGGACATCGATGCCGGCTTCTTTGTTTACGACGAGCAAATGGTCGTCCTCCCATAAAAGCGAAAGCTCCCGGTATTCCGGAACGATCAAGGAAGGCTCCGGCGCATACGCATGAAGCTGAAGCCGATCCCGCTCGCGCAACACTGTCTGCCATGAGACCGCTTCGCCGTTTCGTTTGACGCCGTGTTCCATTCGCCATCGGTGGGCCAGTTTTTTGGATGCAGCCCATACATTTTTCAGGAGCTGTTCGATGGTCAAGCCGCTCCAAAAGTCGGGAATCGAACATTCAAGCCAATCGCCTTTTCTCGTCCACAAATGTTGTCACCCTCCCAGTTCCCTGTAGTCGTGGAAACACTTTCTACCCCTACATAGGCGGCAAATATGGTACACTCATAGTATCGTCTTAGCGATGGAAAACGCAAGCATTGCGGCGAGAAAAGGTGGTATGAACATTGAAGATAATGTATGCGGCAACCCCGGAGCAAGAAAACTATATTCACTATTTGCTCAATTATTTTTACACCGATGTTTTCCCTTATTACTTCGATGATGAACAAATTCGCCAGTTTGAGGAATGGGGCATTCTTTCGCTGAACGATGGCCATGTTGCATATAATGGGACGATGAAAGAGGCATTCCAAATTATTTCTGCGCTGCAGTCGCTGATCACCGTCATTGAATATATCGGGGAACATGGAGAGTGCGATCAATACGAGTGGTTGTTTGTCCGCAATCAAAACATTTTGGCTCGTCATGGCATCACCTTTCCATTTCGGGCCAAGCAGTTTCTCCATAAGCGGGCGATGCCGTGCAGCATGTATGTTCCCGCTGTGAACCAGTGGGTGATGTAGGGCAAGGGGCTGCGTCTTGTAAAAGGCGCAGCTCCTTATTTTTTTGGCATTGGCAGTGAGGCAAACCATCGGCGAAACGTTTTTTCATCATGGTATCCTTCGATGCGTTTTGCCTCTTTGCCGTTTTCATAATGGACAATGGTCGGGGTTGCTTCAATATGGTATCTGTCCCAACCGTCTTCAAATTCGAGCAAGTTGAACAGTTTTAAGTCGATGCCCAGCTGTTTCGCCAAAGGAACGACGATCGGCGTTGTCCGCTGGCAGTGCGGGCATGTCGGGCTGTAAAAGTAAACGGTCAGCGTCTTGCCGTCAGCCAGTTGCTGTTTCAACTCCGCGGGCAAAATAATGTTGCGGTAGTTCGGGTCGTCAAGTTGGGCGACAGTGGCTGGGTTCAGCTCGCTTTTATGGTAAGGGTTGTTGCTTGCGGCTTCTTTTTGTTCGTACATCGTAATAAACGCGATCGCAGCGAACAGGACGACAATGATGCCGCCAAATGCGAGCAGTTTTTTCAACGTTCGCTCTCCTTTCTTTGCTGGCGCATGACGGTCCAACTTAACAAAATAATGATCATAAAGGCAGTGAACGCCAAAAATGGAATGGTGATAAATCCAAGCCAGTTTATATATTGCCCTGTGCACGGAATGCGGCCGCAACTGATGGCGTATTCTTGAAGCAGCGGAATTTTTTGCAATCCATAATGATACAGAGAAATACCCCCGCCAATCAATGACAGTGTGAAGCTATAGCGAGCCGCCGCAGCGTCTTTGCGCACGATGGCGATTCCTAAAATGATGACTTGCGGATACATAAAAATGCGTTGAAACCAGCACAGGTCGCACGGAATGTACCCAAGCACCTCCGAAAAATAAAGGCTTCCGAGGGTGGCGATGAGCGCGGTCGCCCATGCGGCCAAAAGCAAGTGTTCTGCGCGTTTTTCTTGTTCCATCCTTCTCCCCTTCTTCCGTTGCAGACACCGTTGCCCGATCTTACACTGTTCAGCTCCATTATATAGGGATGGAAAACGGAACGTCCATTCATAACCGGCAAAGGGCAGGAAAGAAAACAACATTTTCTATCTATATCGCTCGACAAACGAGCCATACTAATCGGTGAAAGGGGAGGATCACATTGACGAACAACAGCGGAACGAAAGTGCAAGACATTATGACGAAAAACGTGGCGACCATTTCGCCGAACCAAACAGTGCAAGAAGCCGCGCAAATTATGAGTCAAAAAAATATTGGCGCGCTGCCGGTTGTGGAAAACGGGCAAGTGAAAGGAATGATCACAGACCGCGACATTACATTGCGTGTCTCGTCCCAAGGGAAAGACCCGTCGACGGTCAAAGTAGCGGATGTGATGACAAACCAAGTCGTCACCGGTACGCCAAACATGAGCGTTCAAGATGCCGCCAATGTGATGGCGCAGCACCAAGTCCGCCGCTTGCCGATCGTCGAAAACAACCAGCTTCAAGGCATTGTCGCTTTAGGCGATATTGCGACGAACAGCGCATCGAACGAAGCGGCCGAACAGGCGCTGACGAACATTTCCGAACCTTCGCAGCCGCAAGGGTAATGGAAGAAAAAGGATGTCCCGGAAAACAGGGACATCCTTTTTCTTTCGGCAGGTATATTGTATGATAGCAGCGAATACATAAAAAGGGGAAATCAAGATAGGGAGGGCAACCGATGGACTGGAGACAAAAATACGAACAATGGCTTCATGCTCCGCAGCTCGATCCGGAGTTGAAGCAGCTGCTGAACCAACACAGCGATGATGAACGGTGGCTCGAAGATTGCTTTTACAAAAATCTCGAGTTTGGCACCGGTGGGATGCGCGGCGAGATTGGACCGGGAACGAACCGGATGAACATTTACACGGTTCGAAAAGCGTCGGAGGGGTTGGCGCGATACATACAGTCGTTTGGCGATGAGGCGAAGCGGCGCGGCGTTGTCATTGCCTATGACTCGCGGCATAAATCGCCGGAATTCGCCATGGAAGCCGCGAAAACGTTGGCGACAAACGGCATCCAAACGTACGTCTTTGAGGAACTGCGGCCGACGCCGGAACTGTCGTTTGCTGTCCGCCATTTGCGGGCGTTTGCCGGCATTGTGATCACCGCGAGCCATAATCCACCGGAATACAACGGCTACAAAGTCTATGGCGAAGACGGCGGGCAGCTGCCGCCGGATACTGCTGACGAAGTGATCCGCTACGTCAATGGAGTTGAGAACGAGCTTGCCATTCAGGTTGATGATGAAACGACGTTAAAAGAAAAAGGATTGATCCGCATCATCGGCCCAGAAATCGACGAGGCGTATGTAAATGCGGTGAAAACAATTTCCCTTCATCCGGAGCTGGCCCGTGAAACAGCGATCAACATTGTCTTTACCCCGCTTCACGGCACGTCAAACAAACCGGTGCGCCGCGCCTTGGCCGAGTTAGGTTACCAAAACGTCTTTGTCGTCAAAGAGCAGGAACAGCCGGATCCGAATTTCTCGACCGTTGCTTCGCCCAATCCGGAAGAGCATGCAGCTTTTGCCTTGGCGATGGAGCTTGGCAAACAAGTGAACGCCGATTTGTTGATTGCGACTGACCCGGACGCGGACCGGCTCGGCATCGCGGTCAAAAACGAGCAAGGGGAGTATGTCGTGTTGACCGGCAACCAAACAGGGGGACTGCTCCTCCATTACTTGCTGTCGCAGCGACAAGAAAAAGGTCTTTTGCCGAGCAACGGCGTCGTTTTAAAAACGATCGTGACATCCGAATTTGGCCGGGAAATCGCTGCATCATTTGGCCTTGAGACTGTCGATACACTCACTGGATTCAAATTTATCGGCGAAAAAATTAAGGAATATGAACAAACAGGGCAATATACGTTCCAATTCGGTTATGAGGAAAGCTACGGGTATTTGATCGGCGATTTTGCCCGCGATAAAGACGCCGTCCAGGCGGCTGTCCTCGCTGCGGAAGTATGCGCGTTTTACAAGAAGCAAGGGCTGTCGCTCTATGAAGCATTGCTGCAGCTGTTTGCCAAATACGGCTATTATCGTGAAGGGCAGCGGTCGCTGACATTAAAAGGCAAGGAAGGGGCGGAGACGATCGCCGCGATTTTAGCGTCATTCCGCCAGCATCCGCCGGTGGAAGCTGCAGGGAAAAAGGTGACCGTGATCGAGGATTATACAACGAAAGAGCGGACGAATACGCTGACTGGAGAAAAAACGGCAATCACGTTGCCGACTTCAAATGTGTTGAAATATATGCTCGAGGACGGCTCATGGTTTTGTCTGCGGCCGTCGGGAACGGAGCCGAAAATGAAGGCATACTTCGGCGTGAAGGGGATTTCGCTGCAAGACAGCGAGGAAAAATTGGCGCGTCTTTCCGACGCGGTCATGCAACGGGTGCACGATGTGCTGCGAGCCGTTTCGCCTTCGTACATTCAATGAGAGAACAGCGGGGAGTGGGTTGAACCCATTCCCCGTTGTTTTTACGAATAGAAATACGCGTACTGCTCGACTCCCGTTTTTTGTTCGCTTACCTCAAGCGCATGGTCGATGTAGCGAAGCAAAGCCGTGAGCCGCTCTTGAATGACGGAGTAGTCATGTTCGAAATTATAGGCGTGGAGAAACTTCTCAATTTTTTTTGACAATATGTCATCAGGCGTGCGCACCATCAAAATCAGCAAATTGTCCCATTCGGAGCGATGCGTATAGTAAAGCGCCTTATCATAGTCGACGGTGTTCAAGCGGCATGCCTCCTTTATCAAGAAGGAGTCATTGTTAGTGTATGACGGTGGGGCGTTTTGTTGCCCTGTAAATGTTGCGACAGAAGGCAAAATATAAATTATAACCGAAATGAAAACGAAAAAGGAAAAATAAATGTTGCAATTTTGTGACAAGGGTAGTATCCTCAAAATAAGGGGATGATGAGAATGAACAAACGGCACGAAGGGCAAGAAATGATCAACATGTGCAAATGGATGGCGTCAGTGGGATTGATTGTCGGAGTCGTACTGTTTTTGCT
The DNA here is from genome assembly GCF_002809985.1 of Geobacillus sp. WSUCF-018B. Lineage (NCBI taxonomy): Bacteria > Bacillati > Bacillota > Bacilli > Caryophanales > Anoxybacillaceae > Geobacillus > Geobacillus sp. WSUCF-018B. The sequence goes on along the minus strand of NZ_PIJF01000013.1, from coordinate 37,089 downwards.
TAGTTTTATCGCAAGCGCTTACAACAAAGACTTTTTCTTGACGATTGTCAGCCTTGGAATTATAGGGGCCTCGATGGTGATGTTTGGATTCGGTTTGTTTATGGGGCTGTTGACAGAAACGTATCACCGCGGCCCGCGCGAGAACGTATAGCGTGCATCGAGAAATGGAAAACACCGGGATTACCCCGGTGTTTTCCGCTTTTGTTGCATGTACCAATAAAGGATGGCGAAGCCAAGAGCGGCCAAAAAGATGGGAAATAAGAACGGACGGTAGGCGTGGATGTACTGCTTGACGGCCATCCAGCGGCTTTCGAAATAGGCGCCGATCGTTAAAAAGACGGCGACCCACACCATCGCCCCGCTGTAGGCAAACAAGGCAAACTTTCTCAAACTGTAGGCGTTTGTGCCGGCCCAAAAGGCGGCGAGATGTCGAACACCGGGGATGAAATAACAAATGAACAATACCGCTGGGCCAAGTTTTGAAAAAAGCGCTTTTGTTTGCTCGAGCCGTTTCTCGGTTAGATGGAATTTGGCACCGAATTTATGCAAAAACGGCAGCCCTAATGTGATGCCAAGGATATAACTGAGTGAAATGCCTGCGATCGCCCCGAACCAACAGGCGAGAAAGGCGAGCGGATACGAAAAGGCGCCGGTTGAGACGCGATAGCCGGCATACATCAACAGCAATTCATCTGGAATCGGCAATCCGACGATGCCGAGCATGAGCGAAACCATAATGCCGACGTAGCCAAAATGTTCGATGAGATGATGCCAATATTGATGCAAACGATCACCACGCTTTATGGAAATATGTCGTGTACAACACAAATTATAACGGACGGCAGGCAGAAATGGAAAGCACGGGCAATGATTCAATGTATCAAAACTTCTTTTCCCTCATACATTGTGGTAAGGGGAAAAGGGGGGATTTGGATGCGGCAGGACGAGCTGAAAGAGCTGGAACGAGCGATTGCGGAGATTACAGAAATCGCAGAAGGATTTGGGTTGGACTTTTACCCGATGCGCTATGAGATTTGCCCGGCTGACATTATTTATACATTTGGCGCTTATGGGATGCCGACGCGGTTTTCCCACTGGAGTTTCGGGAAACAGTTTTACAAAATGAAGCTCCATTATGACTTAGGATTAAGCAAAATTTACGAACTTGTCATTAACTCGGATCCTTGTTATGCATTTTTGCTCGATACGAATACACTGATCCAAAATAAGCTAATTGTCGCCCATGTGTTGGCCCACAGCGACTTTTTCAAAAACAACGTCCGTTTCAGCAACACGAAGCGGGATATGGTGGAAAGCATGGCGGCGACAGCAGAGCGGATCAAACATTATGAGCACCAATACGGAAAATGGGAAGTGGAAAAGTTTCTGGATGCCGTCTTAGCCATTCAGGAGCATATCGATCCGTCGCTGTTGCGGCCAAAGTTGTCATGGACGTGGGAGGATACAGAGGTGTATGAAGAAGAAGCCCCGCCTAAGACATCCACGCCATATGACGATTTATGGACGCTCGATGAGCGAAACAAACCGAAAGAGCCGCCGCGGAAAAAGCGCCGCAAGTTTCCGCCGCAGCCGGAAAAAGACGTTTTGCTGTTTATCGAAGAATACAGCCGTGAACTGGAGGACTGGCAGCGCGACATTTTGACGATGATGCGCGAGGAAATGCTCTATTTTTGGCCGCAGCTAGAGACAAAAATCATGAACGAAGGCTGGGCGACGTATTGGCATCAGCGCATTTTGCGGGAAATGGACTTAACGAGCGATGAAGCCATTGAATTCGCGAAGTTAAATGCCAACGTTGTGCAGCCGTCGCGCACCGGCATCAATCCGTACTATTTAGGGCTGAAAATTTTTGAGGACATCGAAGAGCGCTGGAACAACCCGACGGAAGAGATGAAAAAATACGGTGTCAAGCCAGGCTCAGGACGGGCGAAAATTTTTGAAGTGCGCGAGCTGGAATCCGATATTTCGTTTTTGCGCAACTATTTGACGAAAGAGCTGATCATGCGGGAAGATATGTACTTATTCCAAAAACAAGGGAAAGATTACAAAATTGTCGACAAGCATTGGGAACATATCCGCGACCAACTCGTCAGCATGCGGGTGAACGGCGGATTCCCGTATATCACGGTCAATGACGGCGATTATATGCGCAACGGAGAGCTGTATTTAAAACATTGGTATGAAGGGATCGAACTCGATCTGAAGTATTTGGAAAAAGTGCTGCCATACATTTATCAGTTGTGGGGCCGTCCGGTCCATATGGAGACGGTCGTCGAGGAAAAGCCGATGTTGTTTACGTATGATGGGAAGACAGTGCATCGAAAATATTTGTGATGACGAACGGCAGGGATATCCTGCTTTTTTTGTTTGTCACGGCAGATATGTGAAAAACGTCACAAATTATTCGAATTTGCGATGGATAAGAGCAGAAAGTTTATGGGATAATAAACACAGCTGGATTGTGATGCTTATCACAATTATATTGTGTGAGGCATGTACGGGGAGGAATGAACGTGTGGAAACGGCAAGAAACGTGGCTCATCTGGATTAGTTTTTTGGCGGCAGCCGCCGTGTTTGTTTCGTTGCTGGGACGGCTGTTTTCACAGGGGGGATGAACCGTGCGCGAGTATGATCCAGTGTGGCTCAGCCGTGTGCTGACAGAGTTGACGTTGACGTTTCATATCATTTACGCCACGATCGGCGTCGGGATTCCGCTCATGATCGCCATTGCCCAGTGGGTCGGAATTCGGAAAAACGATATGCATTACATTTTGCTCGCCCGCCGCTGGACGCGCGGCTTTGTCATCACCGTCGCCGTCGGCGTTGTGACCGGAACGGCGATCGGCTTGCAGCTGTCGCTTTTATGGCCGAACTTTATGCAGCTGGCTGGCCAAGTGATCAGTTTGCCGCTGTTTATGGAGACGTTCGCCTTCTTTTTTGAAGCCATTTTTCTCGGGATTTATTTGTATACATGGGACCGATTTGAAAACCAGAAAAAACATTTGCTGTTGCTCATTCCGGTGGCGGTCGGCTCTTCGGCTTCGGCCATGTTTATTACGATGGTGAACGCCTTTATGAACACGCCGCAAGGGTTTGAGATGAAAAACGGCGAGCTCGTCAACATCGACCCGATCGCCGCGATGTTCAATCCGGCCATGCCGACAAAAGTCGCCCACGTGTTGGCGACGGCGTATATGACGTCGGCGTTTGTGCTCGCTTCGATCGCGGCGTGGCATTTATGGAAGGGCAACCGCCACGTGTATCACCGCAAGGCGCTTCATCTGACGATGAAAACGGCGTTCATTTTTTCCGCAGCGAGCGCTCTTGTCGGCGACTTGTCAGGCAAGTTTTTGGCCGAATACCAGCCGGAAAAGCTGGCGGCTGCCGAGTGGCATTTTGAAACGAGCTCCCACGCGCCGCTCGTGTTGTTTGGCATGCTGACAGAGGATGGCGAGGTGAAGTATGCCATTGAAATCCCATATGCGTTAAGCATTTTGGCGCACAACCACCCGGGGGCGGTTGTGACCGGGCTGAACGACATTCCGAAAGATGAGCGCCCGCCGCTTTATATCCACTATTTGTTCGATGCCATGGTGACGATTGGTGTGTTTTTGATGATTTTATCGGCTGCTTATTGGCTTGGATCGATTTTTCGTTGGAAATGGACAGAGAAAACTTGGTTTTTTGGATTGTTGACTGCAGGGGGGCCGTTGTCGATGATCGCGATTGAAGCCGGATGGTATTTGGCGGAGGTCGGTCGGCAGCCATGGATTTTGCGCGGTTATATGAAAACGGCCGAAGCTGCAACATCGTCTGCCCATGTCGATGTGATGCTTGTGTTGTTTTGCATATTATACCTCGTATTAGGAATCGCCAGCGTGATCGTCCTTGTCCGTTTGTTTCGCCACAATCCGGTTGAGCGGGAACTGGCGGAGCGTGGGGAGGTGGCGCCGTGACGCTTGAAGTCATCGGTATTTCAGTGCTGTGGTTGTTTTTGTTCGGCTATATTATTGTCGCTTCCATTGATTTTGGTGCTGGATTTTTCAGCGCTTACAGCTATTGGGCGAACAAACAGCATATTTTGCACCGCATCATTCAGCGCTATCTGTCGCCGGTATGGGAAGTGACAAACGTCTTTCTCGTCTTTTTCTTTGTCGGGATCGTCGGATTCTTTCCGAAGACGGCGTATTATTATGGCTCAGTGCTGCTTGTTCCGGCCAGCATTTCGATTGTTTTGCTCGCCATTCGCGGCTCGTACTATGCGTTTCACACCTACGGGGGAACGGAGCGGAACTGGTATTTGCTCGTTTACGGGCTGACAGGCTTGTTGATTCCCGCCTCGCTGTCGATCGTCTTGACGATTTCGGAAGGCGGATTTGTCGAGAGGCGCGGAGAGGCCGTTGCGCTGGATTACGGGAAACTGTTTGCAAGCCCTTTGTCATGGAGCATCGTGTTGTTAAGCGTCACAAGCGTCTTATACATTTCCGCCGTGTTTTTGACGTATTATGCGAACGCGGCCGGGGATGAGCGGGCGCGGGAGCTGTTGCGCCGCTATGCCCTTCTTTGGAGCGGACCGACGATGTTGTCGGCGCTGCTCATCATTTACCAGCTGCGTCATCACAATCCCGAACATTACGCCCGTCTATGGGAGATGGCGTGGATGCTCATCATTTCGCTTTTGTTTTTTGCGGCCACCGTTTATTTGCTTTGGCGGCAGCGGCGGTTTGGCTGGGCGTTTATCGCGCTTTTGTTTCAATATGCATTCGCGTTTTACGCGTATGGCATTTCCCATTACCCGTATTTGCTCTACCCGTATTTGACGATTTACGACGGGTTTACAAACGAAACGATGGCTATTGCCTTGATTATCGCATTTATCGCTGGCTTGCTGCTTTTAATTCCGTCGCTGTATTTGCTTATGCGCCTCTTTTTGTTCAATAAGGCATATGTCAAAGGAGAATGGGAAGGGGGAAAAGGATGATGCAAACGTTTTTGATTATGTATGCGCCGCTGCTGATTGTTGCACTTTCCGTCGTTGCCGCCTTTTGGGCCGGATTGAAAGACGAGCGGGTGAATGAATAAGGCTGCATAAACAACAATGCATAGTTTGCCGCATATGGCCCACACTAGCGGATGACAACGACTCAAGGAAGGGTGGGCGATCATGAAAGACGTATTGCAGCGTGTGAAAGAACAGTTGGAACAGGCGTTTGACGAACCACGCTCGACGAGTCTTGATGGGGCGATTCATGAGCTTGAACAATTGAAGGCGAGTTCCGGAGAGAAGAGGCAAATGATTGAAGACGTCATTCGCGCTGTCACCCATGCGCGCAATGCACGGGTCGAACTTGCCGCCGCCGGTGACGAATCGGCGACAAACGCTTTCGCTGAGGCCTATCGGGCGCTCGATCAAGCGATTGAATCGTACAGCGATGTTGATAACGATCCGGTATAAGGCAGGTGGGGATGCCCCATCTGCTTTCTTCTATGACGGTAATGCGGCAGGTCAAATCAGTAGCCGATCGGCAACAAACATGGTACAATAACAGCGGATAAAGGAAGAAAAAGGTTTTCTAGGGTTCCGCAGCTGCCTGGCGGCTGGACTGCGACCGAGAGAAAACGCGCGTCATTCTCGCGTACACGGAGGGATAAAAGCCCGGGAGGAGTATCATTTTTGATATTTCTCACGGCTTTTTTATTTTTCGAAAGGAGGAATGAAACATGGCGTGGGTATACTTAGTTGTCGCCGGGATATTCGAAATCGTCTGGGCCATTTCCCTGAAATATACGGCTGGGTTCACCCGTCTGTGGCCGTCTGTCGTCACTGTTGCGGGGATGGCGGCCAGTTTTTACTTTTTATCGATGGCAACGAAAACATTGCCGATCGGCACCGCCTATGCGGTTTGGACGGGAATCGGGGCGCTCGGGGCGGTCATCATCGGCATGCTGTTTTTAAATGAGCCGATAAACGCGCCGCGGATTGTCTTTTTATTGTTCATTCTTGTCGGGATCATCGGTTTAAAGTTCACAGCCGGGCAATGAAAAGGCGGAGGGAATTGTTGCGCTGTTTGGAAAGGGAGTGGAGGCGGTTTTTTGCAACAGATGAAAAAATGGTATTGACAGGATGCACAAACATTGAATATCATGAAATTGCAAAGTGAATATGCATTTGTTAAAGGGGAGTAGCTTTAACAGCAAAGTCGTCAGTTCAGGGCGTGCGCCCTCGGCTTTGTTGGCAACGGCAACGTTGTTAGCGAGACCTTTACCTGCGGCGGTAAAGGTCTTTGTTTGTGAAAAGACCTTTACCAAGAATGGTAAAGGTCTTTTTTCATTGCTCGAAACGAAAGGGGGAAGATAATCGTAAAAGAAAATGGACGAGGCTTTGGAAGAAAATCGTCAGAAGGATGGAGGGGAATGGTATGCGCAAGTGGTGGAGGCGACTTCGCCTGGTCGTTCACGTCCGACGTTTTCTTCCGTTTTTGGTTGAATTTTTTGCTTCGCGCGAGGTGCCGATGCGAAAAAAAGCGTTCTCTGTCGGGCTGTTTCTGCTATATATGGTGCTGCCGTTTGATCTCATTCCGGATTGGCTCGCGTTGTTTGGTTTTATCGATGATTTCGCCGTTCTTATGTTTATTTTGCAACAAGTCATCAAGATGGCGCCGATTTCGCTAAAGGAAAAATATAACTTGTGAAGGGGGATTGTTCCATGGATGTATTGTCAGCAGAGTTTTGGACGGCGTTGCTGTCGATCATCATTATCGATCTTTTGCTGGCAGGGGATAACGCCATCGTAATCGGGTTGGCGGCCCGCAACTTGCCGAAACATCAGCAAAAAAAGGCCGTTGTCTGGGGAACGGTCGGCGCTGTCGTCATCCGGGCGCTGGCAACGATTTTTGTCGTCTGGCTGCTGAAAATCCCAGGGCTTTTGCTTGTCGGCGGTGTGCTGCTTGTCTGGATCGCTTACAAGCTGCTTGTTGAGGGGAAAGATCATGATGATGTTGAAGCCGGGGGAAGTTTATGGGAGGCGATTCGCACCATTATTATTGCCGACGCGTTGATGGGGCTTGACAACGTGTTGGCGGTGGCTGGTGCGGCGCATGGAAGTTTTCTTCTCGTGATCCTTGGGCTGCTCATTTCCGTTCCAATCATGGTGTGGGGCAGCACGCTTATTTTAAAATGGATTGAACGCTTTCCGATTATCATTACGATTGGAGCCGGTGTTCTTGCTTGGACAGCGGCAAAAATGATCGTTGGCGAGCCGTTTTTGAAAGAGTATTTTGCCAATCCTGTGGTGAAATACGGGTTTGAGCTGCTTGTTGTTGCTGCCGTCATTATGGTTGGGACAATGAAAAAAAGAAAGTCCGCCAAAGAGCCGCAACCGAAAGCCGCCAATGAATAATTGGCGGCTTTTGTGGCTGGGCAATCACCAAGCGGATGGCTATTTCCATTTCAGCAGCAGAAATTGCAGCAGCCATCCAATGGAGAGCCCGGGGATGACAGATAAGATCGGCAGCCAAATCGGTCCAAAAAACACGCCGCCGATCGTCACGTGCGACGAGTACATCAAGCCGATCGTCACAAAGTAGGCGGAGACGACAAACGGCAAAAACGAGTACGGCGTTTGCCCGCCGCCAGCGTCTTTAAACGCATCCCACATGGCAAAAAAGTATAAACATGGATAAAACATCAGCCATCCGATGTCGATGATGCGGGCCGCCTCATCTGTACGTCCTAAAAAGCTGAGGCGGATGGCTTCGTTGAAGTGAGATTGGGTATTAATCACAAATTCCAACGCAATAAACAAAATTCCTTTTATATACTTTTTGTTCAACAGTTGCCCGAAGCCAGGCAAAGCAATGCTCCATAACAATGCTTCGATCGCCTTCACTTTCTCGAACCCTTTACTGAAATAGTAGTTGATCGTTGTTTTGTCCATTGCGCCGTCAGATGGAGCTGGGGACAATCGATGGGTGCTTCATGGTCAGTTGCTGGTTAAGCCGATGGGTGCAATTACATTTTTTGCGCCAAAGACTTGTTTTATACTTTTTTGCAATAGGAATGCAGGAAAACTTTCCCATAGAACCAAACGATATGTTAGCTGAAGATAAAAAATACTTTAAATTTTTTAGAATAATGAATATAATAGTTACGTAAAGGATTTTGACAAATAAATAAAGGGGGAAGCCGTGTGAAGGGACTAAAATCGATCTTGTTATGGGGGCTCATTTCCGTCCTCGGGGCCGCCGCGTTTGCCATTTTGGCTTTAAGCCGCGGTGAGTCGGTCAACGCCATGTGGCTGATCGTCGCCGCCGTCTGCACGTATGCGGTCGCCTATCGTTTTTACAGCCGGTTTATCGCCCGCAAAGTGTTCGGTCTTGATGATAACCGGAAAACGCCGGCTGAAGTGTTTAACGACGGGAAAGACTATGTCCCGACGAACAAATGGGTGCTATTTGGCCATCACTTTGCCGCTATTGCGGGTGCGGGACCGCTTGTCGGACCGATTTTGGCCGCGCAGATGGGCTATCTGCCTGGGACGCTTTGGATTGTGATCGGCGTTGTGCTCGGCGGAGCGGTGCAAGACTTTGTCATTTTGTTTGCTTCGATGCGCCGCAACGGGAAATCGCTTGGCGAAATGATCAAGGAAGAAATGGGACCGGTGACGGGCTTTATCGCAGCGCTTGGCATTTTGGGCATTATGATTATTTTATTGGCCGTATTGGCGCTCGTTGTTGTGAAAGCGCTTGTCGGAAGCCCGTGGGGGATGTTTACGATCGCCGCGACGATTCCGATTGCGATTTTGATGGGCATTTACATGCGCTTCATTCGCCCGGGGCGTGTTGCCGAGGCATCGCTTGGGGGATTTGTGCTGTTGATTTTGTCGATTGTGGCCGGTCAGTACGTCGCAGAGCATCCGACGCTTTCGGCGATGTTTACGCTCAAAGGGGAAACGATCGCGATCTTAATGATCATTTACGGATTTGTCGCTTCGGCGCTGCCGGTATGGCTGCTGCTTGCGCCGCGCGACTATTTGAGCACATTCTTGAAAATCGGCACCATCGTCGGATTGGCGCTTGGCATTTTCGTTGTGATGCCGGATTTGCAAATGCCGGCAGTGACGAAATTTATCGACGGTACAGGACCGGTCTTCGCCGGCAATTTGTTCCCGTTCTTGTTCATCACGATTGCCTGCGGCGCAGTGTCCGGGTTCCACGCGCTCGTTTCATCCGGCACGACGCCGAAGATGATTGAGCTTGAAAGCCATGCGCGGCCGATCGGCTACGGTGCGATGTTGATGGAGTCGTTCGTCGCGGTTATGGCGATGGTGGCGGCTTGCGTCTTGACGCCAGGGGCGTATTTTGCCATCAACAGCCCGGCGGCAGTGATCGGCACGGATGTCGTTCAGGCGGCCAAAGTCGTGTCGTCGTGGGGATTTACGATCACCCCTGACATGCTGACGGAGCTGGCGAAGGACGTCGGCGAGCAAACGGTGTTGTCGCGCACGGGCGGGGCGCCGACGTTGGCGATCGGGATGGCGCACATTTTATCGAGCGCCATCGGCGGCAAGGCGCTCATGGCGTTCTGGTATCACTTTGCCATCCTGTTCGAAGCGCTGTTCATCTTGACGACGATTGACGCTGGCACGCGCGTCGGCCGCTTTATGATCCAAGATATTATGGGGACGTTCTACAAGCCGCTTGGCAAAACGGATTCGCTTGCCTCGAACTTGATCGCCACGACCCTTTGTGTGTTGGCGTGGGGTTACTTCCTGTACCAAGGCGTCGTCGATCCGCTTGGGGGCATCAACACCCTATGGCCGCTGTTTGGCATCGCCAACCAAATGTTGGCGGGCATCGCCTTGTTGTTTGCGACGACCATTCTATTTAAAATGGGCAAAAAGGCTTATGTTTGGGTGACGCTCGTGCCGACGACATGGCTTTTGGTCGTCACGCTGACGGCGGGGTATCAAAAGCTGTTCCATGAAAACGTTAAAATTGGTTTCTTGTCGCATGCGAAAATGTTCCAAGACAGCTTGAGCCAAGGCAAAATTTTGGCGCCGGCCACGAATGAGGCGCAAATGCGGCAAATTATTATGAACGACTACATTGATGCGACATTGTGTGCGATTTTCATGCTCGTTGTGATTGCGATGTTGATCTCGGCGTTGAACATCTGGATCAAAGTGCTGCAAAACAAACATGTGCCGCTCAAAGAAGCGCCGTACGTGCCGCGCGATGGAGAAGGAGCGAAGCATTATGCCTAAATGGCTGCAAACTGTGTTGGCCTATCGCCGGCAGTTTCTTGACTTGCTTGTCGGCGTGCCGAGTTATGAAAAATATGTCGAGCATATGAAAACCCATCATCCGGGTGAGCCGATCAAGTCGCGGAAAGAGTTTTTCTGCGAGGCGCAAGAGGCGCGCTACAATGCCAAGGGCGGCAAAGTGTCGCGTTGCTGCTAGCGGCTGGAAAGGAAGGAGGGGGGCCCCTTCTTCCTTTTTTCAACGTCTGCATCGAAACGCTGTCCATTCCAGCCTAGGCTTGGCTATGAACATGTGGGAAAAGGGCTGCCGATTGAAGCCGATCATTTGCAAGGGTATTTGCTGGAGCTGGCGAAACAGTATGACATCCACGCCCCGATGCTTGAAACCGTCTATCATAACTTGAAAATTTACGAAGCGGGCCGCACCGCTAATGAACGTTGATTATCGTTCGAATCGGCCGTTTGCCAGCATGTCGATCGTCTGGCAAACGGCTGTTGTTTTACGGGCGGCAATTGAAAACAACAGCCTAAAAATATTCGTCAATCATTTTTTCGCTAGTCTTGAAAAAGAGAGTTGTATATTGCCGTCATGTAGTGTACAGTGGATAGTGAAAACGTGTGCACAAAGGGGGAGGCAGCCTTGAAAAAAACATGGTGGAAAGAGGGCGTCGCCTATCAAATTTATCCGCGCAGCTTTATGGATGCCAACGGCGACGGCATCGGCGATCTTCGCGGCATCATCGAAAAGCTGGATTATTTGGTGGAGCTTGGAGTCGACATCGTTTGGATTTGTCCAATTTACCGGTCGCCGAACGCCGATAACGGATATGACATCAGCGATTATTATGCCATTATGGATGAGTTTGGAACGATGGATGACTTCGATGAATTGCTTGCCCAAGCCCATCGGCGCGGGTTGAAAGTCATTTTGGATTTGGTCATCAACCATACGAGTGATGAGCATCCGTGGTTTATCGAATCGCGGTCATCGCGCGACAATCCGAAGCGCGACTGGTACATTTGGCGCGACGGCAAAGACGGGCGCGAACCGAACAACTGGGAAAGCATTTTCGGCGGCTCGGCATGGCAGTATGACGAGCGGACGGGTCAATATTATCTGCATATTTTTGATGTCAAACAGCCCGACTTGAACTGGGAAAACAGTGAGGTGCGCCAGGCGCTTTATGAGATGGTCAACTGGTGGCTGGATAAAGGTATCGACGGCTTTCGCATCGACGCGATCTCCCACATTAAGAAAAAGCCGGGTCTTCCCGATTTGCCAAACCCGAAGGGGCTGAAGTATGTACCGTCGTTTGCCGGGCATATGAACCAGCCTGGCATTATGGAATATTTAAGAGAGTTGAAAGAGCAAACGTTTGCGCGATATGACATTATGACGGTCGGCGAGGCGAACGGAGTAACGGTTGATGAGGCCGAACAATGGGTCGGGGAAGAAAACGGCGTGTTCAATATGATTTTTCAGTTTGAGCATCTAGGGCTATGGGAAAGGCGTGCGGATGGTTCCATCGATGTCCGCCGCCTAAAGCGGACGTTGACGAAATGGCAAAAAGGGCTTGAAAACCGCGGGTGGAATGCGTTGTTTTTGGAAAACCACGATTTGCCCCGCTCCGTTTCGACGTGGGGCAATGACCGCGACTATTGGGCGGAAAGCGCCAAGGCGCTCGGCGCGCTCTACTTTTTCATGCAAGGGACGCCGTTCATTTATCAGGGGCAAGAGATCGGGATGACGAACGTGCGGTTCGATGACATCCGTGATTATCGTGATGTGTCCGCTCTTCGCCTGTATGAACTCGAACGGGCGAAGGGGCGGACCCATGAGGAAGCGATGACGATCATTTGGCAAACCGGGCGCGACAACTCGCGCACCCCGATGCAATGGTCTGGTGCCCCAAACGCTGGATTCACGACAGGTACGCCATGGATCAAGGTGAACGAAAACTATCGTACGATCAATGTCGAGGCCGAGCGGCGCGACCCGAACTCGGTATGGTCGTTTTATCGACAAATGATTCAGCTTCGGAAAGCGAACGAGCTGTTTGTTTACGGAACGTACGATCTGCTTTTGGAAAACCACCCATCCATTTACGCGTACACAAGAACGCTCGGACGTGATCGCGCGCTTGTAGTCGTCAACTTGTCGGACCGCCCGTCACTTTACCGCTATGACGGCTTCCGCCTTCAGTCAAGCGATTTGGCGCTCTCGAACTACCCGGTCCGTCCGCATAAAAATGCGACGCGTTTTAAGCTGAAACCGTACGAGGCGCGCGTATACATCTGGAAAGAATAAGAAGGAATTTGCCTTTCTGTGTGGAATGAATACGGAAGGGAGATGATCAACATGGGGACGGTCGATCCGATTCGCTACCCGATCGGAACGTTTCAAGCGCCGCAGCAGTTTGAGGCTGGGAAGGTGCAAGAGTGGATTGCTGCCATCCGCGGGCTGCCGAACGACTTAAGGGCCGCTGTTTCCGGCTTGAATGATGAGCAGCTCAACACGCCGTACCGCGACGGCGGCTGGACGGTGGCCCAAGTCGTCCACCATTTGGCCGATGCAAGCATGAACGCGTTTTTGCGCACGAAATGGGGAGTGACGGAAGACGACCCAACGGTGAAGCCGTTTGCGGAAAGCGAATGGGCGAAAACGGCAGATGCCCGCTCGCTGCCCATTGAACCGTCGCTTTTATTGCTTGACGGACTGCATGCACGGTGGACGACGCTGCTCGAGTCGATGACAGAAGCCGATTTTCATCGCCTCATCCAACCGGAAGGAGCGTTGCGGCCGATGCCGCTGTACGTATTGACCGCGCTGTATGCATGGCATGGCAGGCATCATACGGCGCAAATTGTGTCATTGCGGAAACGGAAAGGATGGTAAAAAGCCGCCGATTGGCGGCTTTTTTTACTCGATCGGCCGCACCGCTTGGGGCGGCCGATATATAGGCTCGCTCCGGAGAAAAGCCGCCTTTGCGCGGCTTTTTTCAAAAAACGTGCTGGACAAACATTTTTGTTAAACGAAAGCATACAGTTATGCTATACTGACAAATATTAAGGGACACGAAATACATATCGTACAAGGGGGATCGGTATGAATGCGCAACAAAGGCAAGTTGTTGCGGAACAGAAAGAAAAAATTTGGACGCGCAATTTTATTTTGATTTGCTTGGCCAACTTTTTCATTTTTCTTGGATTTCAAATGACGCTGCCGACACTGCCGCTGTTTGTCGAACACTTAGGCGGCAACGACCAGCTCATCGGCCTTGTCGTCGGGATTTTCACTTTTTCCGCACTTCTCGTCCGTCCGTTTGCCGGCCATGCGCTTGAGACGCGGGGACGGCGGTTTGTCTTTTTGCTTGGGCTGCTCATTTTTGTCGTTTCGGTCGGTTCGTACAGTGTCATCACCAGCATGCTTCTTCTCTTTTTGATGCGCGTCGTCCAAGGAATTGGCTGGGGGTTTTCGACAACGGCGTCCGGCACAGTGGCGACGGACATCATTCCGGCCAGCCGCCGCGGGGAGGGAATGGGTTATTACGGATTGTCAGGAAACATCGCCCTCGCTTTCGGTCCGTCGCTTGGGCTTGTGCTTGCCGCTATGATTCCGTTTAGCCATTTGTTTCTGATTTGCGCTCTGCTTGGCGTTGCTTCCGTATTGTTTGCGGCGGCCATCACCTATAAAAAAGTGGAGGGAAGGCCGCGCTATGAGACGAACAAGTGGGACCTTTACGAAAAAACGGCGCTCGTTCCGTCCGTGCTTCTCTTCTTTTTAACGGTGACGTTCGGCGGCATTGCTTCGTTTTTGCCGCTGTATACGGCGCAAAAAGGGATCGGCGGTTTGCAGCTGTATTTTTTGCTTTATGCGCTCGCCCTGATGGTGACGCGCACGTTCGCCGGCCAGCTGTATGACCGGAAAGGACATCGGGCTGTCTTTCTCCCAGGTGCGGGGCTCATTTTGCTTGCGATGCTGCTGCTCGCCTGGCTGCCGGGGGAATGGGCGCTGCTTTTGGCGGCAGTATTGTATGGCTTCGGTTTTGGCATGGTGCAGCCAGGGCTGCAGGCGTGGTCGGTTGAGCGGGCCCCTGTTCATCGGAAAGGAATGGCGAATGCAACGTTTTTCTCCTTTTTTGATTTAGGCGTTGGCATCGGGGCGATGGTGTTTGGCCAAATCAGCCACTGGTTCGGCTATCCGAGCATTTATGTAGCCGCCGCCGGTTCGGTGCTTGTTTCCATGCTCGTTTACTTGAGCGTGCTGCGCAAAGAACAACCTCTTCATCCGCGGCAAGAAAGAAACGCTTAAGGTTTGTCCTTAAGCGTTTTTCTTTAGCGCCGCGAGTGCACTTCGTAGATGGCAAATTTTAAATAGTCGCCTTCATCGGCGGCAAGCAGTTTCGGGTGGTCATAGCCGGCGCCGTTCCAGTACACTTGGCGGAGCACTTTTTTGGCGTCAAACGCCGCATCGGCGATCATCTCTTGGAACATGTGCGGGCGAACATGGTACGAACAGCTCGACGTGACGAAAAAGCCGCCGTCTTTGACGAGTTTTAACCCGTTCAAATTGATGTCTTTATAGCCGCGCAGCGCTTTTGGCACCGCGTGGGCCGATTTGGCGAACGCCGGCGGGTCGATGATGACGACATCCCACTGTTTGCCGGCTCGCACCGCTTCGCGCAAGTAATCGAATGCGTTGGCGACGACAAATTCTACATTTGTGAATCCGTTTAAGGCCGCATTTCGTTTTGCCGTCTCAATTGCATGCTCGGAAATGTCGACGGCGGTGGCATGCTTCGCTCCGTACAGGCAGGCGTTCAGCATAAATGAGCCGGTATGGGTGAAACAATCAAGCACCGTCGTCTCCGGGCCGATGAGCGGGCGGAGGGCGGCGCGGTTTTGCCGCTGGTCGAAGAAAAAGCCGGTTTTTTGCCCGTTTTCAATGTCGACAATGTATTTCACGCCGTTCTCCTCGATTTCCATCTCCGTCTCCGCTTCCCCGTACCAAAACCCTTTTTCCTGTTTGAGACCCTCAAGCTCCCGCACGGACACATCGTTGCGCAAATAAATGGCCCTTGGAGCGAACACGTCAAGCAAGCCGCGCAAAATCCACTCTTTGTGCACTTCCATCCCGAGCGCCAAAATTTGCACCACAAGCACGTCCTCATATTTATCGACGATGAGCCCCGGCAGAAAATCGGCCTCGCCGTAGACGGCGCGGCATGAACGGACGCCCGGGAGCATCCGTTCGCGATACGCCCAGGCGCGGCGGATGCGGTCGATGAAAAAGCGCTCATCGAGCTCGTCATCCGGGTTTTGCGTCAACACCCGGACGATGATTTGCGAGGCTGGATTGATGTAGCCTTTCGCCAACCAGTACCCTTGATGGTTATAGACATCGACAAAATCTCCCGGTGTGATGTCACCCTCGATACGGTCGACTTCGCTCTGAAAAATCCACGGATGGCCTTGTTCGAGCCGTTTTTTTCGCTGCCGCTTCAAGATCACTTTCGCCATCAGTTCCAACTCCCATCCGGTAATCAATCGTTGCGCTTTTATCATAGCGAATTGCGGAGCGCGGCGCAATGACAGCCGGAAAAAAAGGTTGACAACCGATGCGGCCGTGATATGATAAATGTAAAGAAAATTTCATCACGATCAGACATCCACTAGGGGGGCCTGTAAACAGGCTGAGATCAAAGTGTGACTTTGAGACCCTTAGCACCTGATCTGGGTAATGCCAGCGTAGGGAAGTGGAGGAGCTGCAGGCCGGCTTTGGCCGCATTGGAAAATCTGTATGCTCGCGCCGCTTTCTTTACGCGAATCGGTAAAGAAGGCGGCGCTTTTATTTTGGAAAAAGGGGGAATACGAATGTCGTTTGCAAGGCGCGTGCGCCAAGCGGCCGATCCGATCTGGCAGGCGAGTTTCCGCCATCCGTTTGTTCAGGAGCTTGGCCAAGGGACGCTTGCG
This sequence comes from Geobacillus sp. WSUCF-018B, assembly GCF_002809985.1. Lineage (NCBI taxonomy): Bacteria > Bacillati > Bacillota > Bacilli > Caryophanales > Anoxybacillaceae > Geobacillus > Geobacillus sp. WSUCF-018B. Next base: position 20,834 of record NZ_PIJF01000013.1, on the reverse strand, counting down.
CGCGAGAAGTTTCGCTATTACGTGATGCAAGATGCCTATTATTTGCGCCATTTTGCCCGTGTGCAGGCGATCGGGGCGGCGAAATCGCCGGATTTGGCGACGACGGCCCGGTTGGCGCACCATGCCCAAAGCACATGCGAAGCGGAATTGTCGCTTCATGAAACGTTTGCCGGACTGCTTGGCATCACCGAAGAGGAACGGGCTGCGTTCATGCCGGCGCCGACGGCTTACGCGTATACATCGCATATGTACCGGGCGGCGTATGAAGGGCATTTGGGCGATGTCATTGCCGCGATTTTGCCGTGCTATTGGCTGTATTACGAAATCGGTGAGCGGCTGAAAACGTGCCGGCCGAACGATCCGATTTATGAAAAGTGGATCAGTACATACAGCTCCGATTGGTTTCGCTCGCTTGTTGAGGAGCAGATCGACCGGCTTGACGCCATTGCCGTTGCCGTGACTGAGGAGGATCGGCGCCGGATGGAACAGCATTTTTTGATCAGCAGCGACTATGAGTATCAGTTTTGGGAGATGGCGTACCGACTGGAGCGGTGGCCATCGGCCGAGCTCGTGAAGAGCCGGTGAAACGGCGACAACACGAAAGGAAGAGTTTTCATGGGAACAACATCGAAAGGGTTGAAACTGGCCGATATTTTAACGACGATTGTGATTGCCGTTGTGTTCGGCGTCATTTACAAAGTGTGGGGGCCGTTGTATGAAGTGGTGAAAGTATTCGGGTTTCATGCCGATCAACTGATTTATGGCATGTGGTTTATCGCGTCGTCGCTTGCGTATTTGCTGATCCGCAAACCGGGGGTGGCGCTGCTTGCCGAGATCGCGGCTTCATCGGGCGAGTTGGTGATGGGGTCGCAGTGGGGGCTTGAGGTGTTGATTTATGGGGTTGTACAAGGGCTGTTTGCCGAGCTTGTCTTTGCGGCGTTCCGCTATCGGCGGTTTGACGTGTTTGTCGTGTCGCTCAGCGCCGTCGGCGCGACGGTCGGTTCGCTGATCATGGACTTTTACAAAGGATATATCGAGGCGCTCGCCCCGTGGAACATGGCGCTCTTTTTGCTGGCGCGTTTTGTCGGCGCCGTTCTTATCTCCGGCGTGTTCGCCGTTTCGCTGGCCAAGGCGCTTGAGAAAACCGGGGTGACGCAAATGTGGCGGCCGGCTTCCAAAGAGGACTATGATGCGCTGAACCGGTAAGGGGAATGACCGATGAAGCAAGCCATTGTCATCGAACAGCTGCGCCTGAAGTTTCCCGGGCATAGCGACTTATTGTTCCGCGATTTGTCGCTGTCCGTTGCTGCCGGGGAGAAAGTGCTTCTCCTCGGCCCGTCTGGATGCGGCAAGTCGACGCTTTTGCAAGTGATGGCCGGCATCATTCCCCACTCGATCGACGTGCCGATGAAAGCCGGGCGCCTTGAGCGGCCGGAACGATGGGGATATGTGTTTCAAGATCCGGATACGCAGTTTTGCATGCCGTATGCCGATGAGGAAATCGCGTTTGCCCTCGAAAATCGAAGTGTGCCGCGCCGCGAGATGCCCGCCCGCATCCGCTTGCTGTTGGACCAAGTCGGGTTGGCGATCGAACCGCACACCGACATTCATACGCTTTCCGGTGGGATGAAGCAGCGGTTGGCGCTCGCTTCTGTTCTTGCGCTTGAGCCGGATGTTTTGTTTTTGGATGAGCCGACGGCTTTGCTCGATGAGGAAGGGACGAAAGCCGTATGGCAGGCGGTGCGGGATGTGAGCCGGGACAAAACGGTCGTCATCGTCGAGCATAAAATCAGCCATGTTCTTGACTTCGTCGACCGGATTGTGTTGCTTGGCAGCGACGGGTGCATCATCGCCGATGGAGGAGCGAGGGAAGTATTTTCCCGATATAAGGACGTCATGACGGCGGAAGGCATTTGGCACCCGGACGTTTGGGAGGAATGCGGACCGATCGTGCGCCGGGAGGAAAGGCAGGAAGGCGAGGAGCTGATCCGCCTTCACCGTTTCCGCGGCTTTCGCGGCCGGGAGGTGAAAATCAGCGTACCGGAGGCGGTTGTGCGGGCGGGAGAATGGATCGCCGTCACCGGCCGAAACGGCGCGGGCAAAAGCACGCTTTTGCATGGGTTGATGCAACTGATTCGCACCGAAGGCGAATATACATTGTTCGGGGAGGATATCGAGCTCCGGCAGCCGCTTTACCGCCATATCGCGTTCGTGTTTCAAAATCCCGAATTTCAATTTGTCACCCATACTGTGCGCGATGAACTGGCGTATTCGCTGCGGCTTGAGGGGCGGCCTGAAGAGGAAATCAATGAGACGGTCACCCGCCTGCTCAGCGCGTTTGGCCTTGACGGAAAGGAAGAAGTGCATCCGTACCAGCTGTCAGTCGGGCAAAAACGGCGGTTGAGCGTGGCTGCTTCGATCGTCGCCGGCCAACGCCTCTTTTTGCTTGATGAGCCGACATTTGGACAGGATGCGAAAAACACGTTTGCGTTGTTGGCGATGTTGGAGTCATACCGCAGGCAAGGGGCGGCGATCATCATGGTCACCCACGACGAACAAATTGTCCGTCGTTTTGCGACGAGACGATGGGTGGTGGAAGACGGAGCGCTTGTTCGCGATGAGCGCCTCGCTGCTGTGGAGCCTGTATTGGCTGAAGGAGGAACATGGCGATGAACTGGGACATTCAGCGCCGTGAGACATGGCTTTATGAAGCGAACCCGAGTTTGAAGCTCATTGTGCTCGTCATGCTCTTTTTTGCGGTGTTGTTCATTCATAACCCGAACGTGCTCATCAATTTGTCGCTCGCCCTGTTCGTTTTGTTTTGCTTCGGCACCGGGTATCCAGCAAAGCTGCTTGTTTGGCTGTTTTTGCCGTTTTTCCTGATCTTTGTTTCCACTGCTTCATCGATGATGATGTTTGGCGAAGGGACGACAACGTGGTTTCGCTGGGGGCTCATCCACGTAACAGCGGAAAGCTTTTGGCGCGGCATGCATCTCGGATTTCGCGCCTTGGCGCTCGGGCTGTTAGGCTTGATTTTTTCCTTGACGACTCGGCCGGTGCAGCTGTTTTATTCGCTCATGCAGCAATTGAAGCTGAAACCGAAGTATGCGTACAGTTTTTTGGCGGCGGTCCGCCTGCTGCCGATCATGATTGAGGAGTTTCAAACGGTCCGGTATGCGCTGAGAGTGCGCGGCGTGCCAAACCGCGGCGGCCTTGGCAAAGTGAAGCGTTATGCCATCCCACTTTTGGCACAAAGCATCCGCCGCGCCCAGCGCATCGCCGTGGCGATGGAGGCGAAACAATTTTCCAACAGCGGCCAGCGTACGTTTTATTATGAAATCAAGTTTGGCAAATGCGATATTTGGTTTGTCGTCTTGACCGTTGCGTTGTTGGTTGCCGCTTATTATGCGGGCGTCCATTACCCGTATATTTCAGTCCATGATGTACGGTAGGCAGAAAGAAAGGGATTGTGATGGGGGCTCTTCACTTCATTTCCACCGGGCGGCAAACAGCCGACGAATTCGCGGCCATTTGTGCGCGTATCCATCCGTATGCGGATGCCATTCACATTCGCGAGAAAGAAAAAACGGCGCGCGAAGTGGCCGAGTTTGTCGCCGCGCTGCTTTACGCCGGGGTGCCGCCGCAAAAAATCATCGTCAATGACCGGGTTGATGTCGCCGCTGTCTACGGTGTCAAAGGTGTGCAGCTTGCTTATCACAGCCTGCCGGTGCGCGCCGTCCGCCGTTCGTTTCCGGACTTGACGGTTGGTTGCTCGGTGCACGGGTCGGAGGAGGCGAAACAGGCCGAACAGGATGGCGCTCACTTTTGTTTGTATGGCCATATTTTTCCGACGGACAGCAAGCCCGGTTTGCCGCCGCGCGGTCTGGACTCGCTTGCGGAAATCGCGGCCGCCGTGTCCATTCCAGTCATCGCCATTGGCGGCATTCACGCCGGCAACGCCTGCCGGGTGATGGAGGCCGGTGCCGCGGGAGTGGCGGTGTTATCGGCTGTCTTTTTAGCGCCTGATCCGGTTGTGGAAGCAAGACGTTTGGCGCAAATCGTGAGAGGGGAGAGGAAAAATGGGGGCACATTATGATGTCGTCGTTGTCGGCGGCGGGGTGATTGGGGCGGCCATCGGTTTTGAGCTCGCCAAGCGGCGGCATCGCGTCGCCATTTTTGAAAAAGGAACGATGGGAAGCGGGGCGTCAAGCGCGGCGGCCGGTATGCTGGGGGCGCAATCCGAGTTTTCGACGTCAAGCCCGCTTGTGCCGCTTGCCTTGCAAAGCCGAGCTCTCATGCCGGCCTTGGCTGAAGAGCTGAGGGAGAGGACCGGCATCGATATCGGCCTTGTCGAAAAAGGATTGATCAAACTAGCGACAACGGAAGAGGAAGCAGACGATCTCTATCGCCATTATACATTTTGGCGGGGCATAGGCGAACCGGTGCAGTGGCTCACGAAAGGGGAGGCGCTTGAAATGGAGCCGCGTCTTGCGGCGGAAGCGCTTGCCGGCGCGATGTACATCCCTGGCGATGGGCAAGTGAGCGCTCCGGATTTGGCCGCCGCTCTTGCCTATGCCGCCGCCTCCGCCGGCGCTTGTCTGTACGAGTATACGGAAGTGTTCGACATCCGTTCCGACAGCAGTGGGCATGTGTTAGACACAACAGGCGGGACGTTTGCCGCCGAGGCGGTCGTCATCGCTTCCGGCGCTTGGGCGGCGCGGCTCGGCGCGCGGGTCGGGCTTTCGCTTTCCGTTTATCCGGTCAAAGGAGAATGCGTCATGGTGCGCGCCCCGGTTCCGTTGTTGCAAACGACTGTATTTGCGAAAAACGGCTGCTACATCGTTCCGAAATCAGGAAACCGGCTGCTCATCGGAGCGACGTCCACGCCCGGCACGTTCGATCGACGTGTATCGGCCGGTGGGGTGATGAACTTGCTTCACCGCGCCGCCCATCTTGTTCCGGACATCGAACAGGCGGAATGGGTGGCATCATGGAGCGGCATTCGGCCGCAGACCGAAGACGGCTTGCCTTATCTAGGCGAGCATCCGGAGCGGCGCGGGATATTTGTCGCTGCCGGACATTACCGGAACGGCATTTTGCTCAGCCCATTGACCGGTCTGCTTGTCGCCGACTTAGTGGAGCGGAAAGAGACGGCGTTTGATCTTGCGCCATTTTCGTTGACACGCCATATCGGAAAGGTGGGGGTGGAATGACGTTAGTGATTAACGGGGAGACGGTCGCCGTGCCCGACGAGGTGAAAACGGTGGGCGATTTGCTTGCCCATTTCCGGCTTGAGAACAAGCTTTGCATCGTCGAAGTCAATGTCCGCATCATCCAAAAACATGAGTATGGGACGACGGTGCTATGCGATGGTGATCGCGTGGAAATCGTTCATTTTGTAGGAGGCGGTTGATGATGTTGAAAATTGGCCCATATGAATTTTCTTCGCGGCTGTTGCTCGGCACGGGCAAATATCCGAGCTTGGACGTGCAAAAAGAAGCGGTGGAAGCATCAGGGGCGGAAATTTTAACGTTCGCCGTCCGGCGGATGAACATCTTTTCCCCGGAGCAGCCGAACTTTTTAGAGCAGCTCGATTTAAGCAAATATAAGCTTTTGCCGAACACCGCCGGGGCGAAAACGGCCGAAGAAGCGGTGCGCATCGCCCGACTCGCCAAGGCATCCGGATTGTGTGATATGATAAAAGTAGAAGTGATCGGCTGCGACAAAACGCTTCTTCCCGACCCGGTTGAGACGTTAAAAGCAGCGGAAATGCTGCTTGAGGAAGGGTTTATCGTCTTGCCGTACACATCCGATGATGTCGTGCTGGCGAAGCGGCTAGAGGAGCTTGGCTGCCATGCGATCATGCCGGGGGCATCGCCGATCGGGTCTGGGCAAGGCATCCTTAACCCGCTCAATTTGAGCTTTATCATTGAGCAGGCGAACGTGCCGGTGATCGTCGATGCCGGCATCGGCGGGCCGGCCGATGCGGCGCTGGCGATGGAGCTTGGCGCGGATGGGGTGCTCTTGAACACCGCTGTTTCCGGCGCGGCCGATCCAGTGAAAATGGCAAAAGCGATGAAGCTGGCGGTGGAAGCGGGACGGCTCGGTTATGAAGCCGGGCGCATCCCGAAAAAACGATACGCGTCAGCAAGCAGCCCAACGGAAGGAATGAGTGTTGTTTGAATGAACGGTATTCCCGGCAGCAACTATTTGCACCGATTGGCGAGGAAGGGCAAAAGAAAATACGGGGAAAGCATGTCGTGTTAGTCGGCGCCGGAGCGCTCGGCACAGGCAACGCCGAAGCGCTCGTTCGCGCCGGCATCGGCAAATTGACAATCATTGACCGCGATTATGTCGAATGGAGCAATTTGCAACGCCAGCAACTGTACAGCGAAGCGGATGCGAAAGAGCGGCTGCCGAAGGCGATCGCCGCCAAACGGCGCCTTGAACAAATCAACAGCGAGGTTGAGATCGAGGCCATTGTCGGCGACGCCGGCCCAGAAGAATTGGAAACGATCGCCCTCAAGCAACGCCCTGACTTATGGATCGATGCGACAGATAATTTTGATACGCGCCTTGTCCTCAATGACGTTGCCTACAAGTACAACATTCCGTGGATTTATGGCGCTTGTGTCGGCAGTTATGGTTTAAGCTGCGCCTTCATTCCGAACCGCACGCCTTGTTTGTATTGCTTGCTTGAAACGGTGCCGCAAGGGGGATTGACGTGCGATACGGCCGGCATTATCAGCCCAGCGGTGCAAATGGTTGTCAGCTATCAGATGGCTGAGGCGTTGAAAGTTTTAGTCGAGGACTGGGCCGCGCTGCGCGGCAAGCTCGTTTCGTTTGATCTTTGGACGAATGAATACGCCTCCATTCGCATTGACGGGGTGAAAAAGGACGGTTGCCCGACGTGCGGACGTCATCCATCTTATCCGTTTCTTTCCTATGAACAACGGACGAAGACTGCCGTCTTGTGCGGGCGCGATTCTGTGCAAATCCGTCCGCCTGCCCCGCGCCAGTACGACTTGAATGAATTGGCGGAGCTGTTTCGCCGCCAAGGGCTTCAAGCGGAAGCGAACCCGTATCTTGTCTCCGTTTCGCTCGGCGACAAGCGATTGGTTGTCTTTCGCGACGGCCGTGCGCTTGTGCACGGCACGAAAGACGTGCAGGAGGCAAAGGCGATCTATTACCGCTATTTAGGTTGAAACGAGGGAAAATGAAATAAGGGCGTCCATTGATGGGAGGACGCCCTTGTTTTGTTCATCAAACTGTCAAAAAGACACCCTTCTCCTCCCTGCTTTTCCCGCCGGCAATATGGTACGATGAAAGAGGGGAAGAAAAGGGAGGGGAAGACGAATGGCCGAGTGGTCGGTGACATTCAACATTGCCTCATTGCTTGTTCTTGTGTATTTGATTGGTTCCTGTTGGCTTGAATCATGATGCGCCTCGGTTCATCCGGCGCATTTTTCTTTTTGGTTGTCTGGATTTATATGGAAGGACAACTCGCCAGCTATAGTCAGTTGGCGAAAAATTTGTTATATTTAAGGTAAGGAACGGAAACGGCTGCCGATAGCCGCGCAGCCTCATTCCGCCCGATGCCGAAAGTTTTGCTTCAGCAGGCATGTTTTGGGAAAGGAATGGATATGAATAACATAGTCATGTTCCGATAGGAGTGTGAAGATTCGTTGGAAGAGTGGCCGTTAAGGTTGTTCGGTTGGTTTTTCCTTTTCTTGCTCGCGAACGCATTGTTTGCATCGGCTGAGGCGGCGTTTTCATCCGCCAGCAAAACCCGGTTAAAACACTACGCGGAAGAGCATTCAAACAACAAGCGGCTTCAAGCAGTGGTCGGGCATCTTGACCGTGCATTGTTAGCGCTTGCTATGGCCAGCCGTCTAACAGGCATCATCGCGGTGGCGCTATTTATCGAGATCGCTGCTTCTCTGCTTGGGGAGCAGACCGGTTTATTTGTCGCCATTGCGGTCATGACCGTTTTGTCTGTCGTCTTCGGTGAAATTTTGCCAAAATCGATGGCGAAAGAGTACGCGGAGCCGCTCGCCATCCGGTATGCCGGCCTGGCCTATGGGCTGATGAAGCTCATGGCGCCGATTACGGCATTGTTTCAAGCCCTGAAAGAGCGTATGACCCGGCGATTCGCCAATGGGGTGGCTGTGCCGGCCGTCACGGAGGAAGATATTAAGGTGATGGTCGAGCTGAGCGAAGAAGAAGGGGTTATCGACAACAAGGAAAAAGAGCTGATTCAACGTTCGCTCGATTTTGATGAAATTTTAGTCGGAGAAATTTTTACGCCGCGCGCCGATATGGTGGCGGTCGAGGTCAACCAGCCGATTGAAGAGATTCGCGATGTATTTTTGGAGGAAAAATATTCCCGAATCCCGGTCTATGAAGGGGATATTGACAACGTAATCGGCATTTTGTCGGAAAGCGACTTTTTCAGCGAACTTGTCCAAAAGCGTGACGTGTGCGTCCGCGAGCTGTTGCGCCAGCCGCTGTTTGTCGTCGAATCGATGAAAGTGTCTGATTTGCTGCCGGAGCTGCAAAAAAGCAAAGTGCATATGGCGATCGTTGTTGACGAGTTCGGCGGCACGGCCGGCTTGATTACGCTTGAGGATATTCTTGAGCAAATCGTCGGCGAAATATGGGATGAGCATGATGAAGCGGTAAAAACCGTGCGTCAAATCGATGAACATAGTTTTGAATTCAGCGCTGAACTGCCGCTTGACGAATTTTGCGAAGTGATGAACATCGACGTGCCGGAAAGTGAATCGCATACGTTGGGCGGCTGGATTTTTGAAATGTTTGAGCGCATTCCGGCGGTCGGCGAAACGTTGCAATACGGCCCGCTGACGTTGACCGTCCGCCAAGTCGACAACCGTCGCATCCGCAAAGTGCTTGTTTCCTTGAGCCAGCAACCGCTCGCCGAGCAGGCGGGGGGCGTCTAGGCGCTTTCGGACCGCATGAATATAGAAGAGCCCCAGGCTGACTGCCTGGGGCTTTTGCCATCTATTATGAAGTTGTCTGTCAACCGGTTATTGAATGTTGCCGAATTGGCCGCCGAGTTGTTGTTGAGCCATCGCTACAAGGCGTTTGGTAATTTCCCCGCCGACCGAACCGTTTGCGCGCGAAGTCGTGTCAGCGCCAAGGTTCACACCAAATTCTTGGGCGATTTCGTACTTCATTTGGTCGATCGCTTGTTGGGCACCAGCGACGAGCAGTTGGTTATTGTTGTTGTTGCGTGCCATAGTTGATCATCTCCCCTTAGAAATTTTGATGGCTGGGTTGGCTGGATTTGCACCAGCGCTGCACGCGAAGAAGCGTGCTGCCAAGCTTGGCTGAACCCAACGGCCCACCTGCTTTTGCGTTCGCCAGCGGAAGTGTTTTGGCAGGCGGCCTGTTTCGCTGGCGGTACTCATAGTTTGGAACGTTTTTTGCCCGTTATTCACTGCGATAATATGGTAATTTTTTACGTTTTATCGACGCCATCATTAGGAAATATGTAAAAGTAAGAGGCGTCTTAGAGGAGGAAGCAGCATGAATGTGTGCCCGCTTTGCAACGGGCTGCGCCGGGTGACGGTGTATTGCAGCTATTGCCGGCAGCCGATGGAAGACCAAGGGAAAGTGACGGATTATTTCGATGACTACAGTCCGTACATGGATGCGGATGTGATGAAGCTTGCTGACGGTTACCCGCACACATATCGAAACCACGAATGCGTCCATCTGTTCTATTGCCCGCACTGCCGGGAGGAGGAGGTGCGGTTCATTAGAGAATAGGCTCTAGCGATGCGCTAGAGCCGAATGAGTCTATATACAAACAATGGGGGGAGCTTACTTCTCATCCGCCGCCCGGATGCGCCGCTCCGTCTCGACGTCAAAGAAATGCGCTTTGTTCATATCAAGCGCAAGGTCGATGCGGTGGCCCGGCTTGATTTCCGTGCGGGCGTCGATGCGAGCGACCAATTCTTGGTTGTCGATGCTAAAATAGATCATCGATTCAGCGCCAAGCAGCTCAGCGACTTCAACATGCGCGGTAATTTTTGTCGTTGGCGATGCCTCCAAGAAGAGCGGCTCATCATGAATGTCTTCCGGACGGATGCCCAAAATGACTTCCTTGCCGACGTACCCTTGCTCACGCAACACTTTCATTTTCCCTTCTGGCACGCCGAATGTCGTCTGGCCGACGACAAACTTGCCGTCTTGCAGCGTTCCTCTAATAAAGTTCATCGCTGGCGAGCCGATAAAGCCGCCGACGAAGATGTTTTCCGGTTTCTCATACACTTCGCGCGGCGTTCCGACTTGCTGGATGACGCCGTCTTTCATGACGACGAGGCGGGTGGCCATCGTCATCGCTTCCGTTTGGTCATGGGTGACGTAAATCGTTGTCGTTTCAAGACGCTGATGGAGTTTGGCGATTTCCGAGCGCATTTGCACGCGTAATTTGGCGTCCAAGTTTGAAAGCGGTTCGTCCATTAAAAACACTTTCGCATCGCGGACGATGGCGCGTCCCAATGCTACGCGCTGCCGCTGTCCGCCGGAGAGCGCCTTCGGTTTGCGGTCCAAATATTGCTCGAGCCCAAGAATGCGCGCCGCCTCGCGGACGCGTTTGTCAATTTCCGCTTTCGGGAATTTGCGCAGTTTTAAACCGAACGCCATGTTGTCATAGACGCTCATATGCGGATAAAGGGCGTAGTTTTGGAATACCATGGCAATATCGCGGTCTTTGGGCGGTACATCGTTCACTCGTTTTCCATCGATGTAGAGATCGCCTTTAGAAATTTCCTCCAGGCCTGCAATCATCCGCAATGTTGTCGACTTGCCGCAGCCGGACGGACCGACAAAGACGATGAATTCCTTATCTTGAATATGTAAGTTAAAATCTTTTACAGCCGTGACGTTGTTATCGTAAATCTTATACACATGATCCAACACGAGTTCCGCCATCACGAATCCCCCTGTATTGAAATCGTTTTCTCACACTCATATTATATAGATGAATGTAAATATTCGTAAATGGACAAGGTGCACAAAAAAAAGCCGCCCGTTTTCGGCAACATGACGGGGAAGCGTCCGCTGCTACGCACGGCGTTGGTGCAAAATAGCCAAATAGGCAGCCGCGGCGCCTTTAAACCGCTTGATGTCAATGCCGGTTTGCTCGGCCCATTTGTCGATCCGATATTGCAAGCTATTGCGGTGCATATATAGTTTTTTCGCCGCCATGGAGACGTTTAAATTGCACTCTAAAAATGTTTCCATGGCGCGCACTTCCTCTTCGCCCAGCCCATCGAGAAACGATAAAATTTGCCCTGTCTTGCCGTCGCCCGCTGCGCTTTCAAGGAGTGGAAGCGGAATGACGTCCTCCCATTCGTACACCGTCTGTTTCGGCCAAAAGCGCCGGGCGGCGGCAAAACATTGCTGCTCGAGAAGGAACGACTCGTACAGCTCCCCGTTCACCGGGCGAACGGGGCCGATCAGCAAATGCATCGTCGCATAAAAATCGGCGGCGAGCGCATCCGCCATTTCGGCCAGCAAGAGCGGCTCGGCCGTCCGTTTTTGTTTGGCCTCAATCAGTAGCCCGCGCTTGTCTTCATTCCAAACGATCAGCACCCGCGAGGCAAATAGGTTGTGGATCGTTTCGGCAAATTCCTGTTTGTTGGCGATCGGGCGATTGACGAGAAAATGAATGAACCGGCAGTATGGGGCAGAGAGCATCGCAGGAGCGTCGGGGCGGCCGGTGGCCATCCATTGTTTCCACGCCCGTTCTTCTTCGCTTTCCGGCTCCCGCCGGCGGTTGGCTGGGGTCAATAACAGCGCCAACAGCTGCCGCTCTCGTTCCGTCAACCGCTCTTTGGCGATGCCCACCTCATCGCCCTCGGCGGTGTAAAACCATTCGTACGCCTCGGGATCGGCCGGTTGACCGTTGATGATAATGTCCCCTTTATAAAGTGATTCGAGCTCTTTTAACATCACGGCGCCCCCTTTTCTACCTTTTTTCATTCATTATAACAGAAAGGCCGATTTTCCTGGTGGACAGGAAAATCGGCTCCGTTTACTCGCCGGCGTCGTATGGCGGTTCTTCTTTGACCAGGTCGCGCGCTTCTTCGATGTTGACCTCATCGCCGCGGCCGTGCACGACGCCGCCAGCCATCCCTTCATTAATCATGCGGTCAATATCCATGTAATATTCATCGCGCCCCTCATATAAGGCGTCTTGGCGCCCCGCTTCGTTCCGCTCCATGGTTTCACTCCTTCCTCATCGTTTTTTCCTAGTTTGTCCGAAACAGGCATAGACTATCCGCTTCGCTCATATGGATGAAAGAGGACTGGCAAGAAGGAGGGAAATAGGGTGGTTGCTGTGATCAAACAATTGCTGGAAACGACCGCTGCGGCTGAAGAAAAAGCTCGTCAGTTGGCAGCGCTTGAAGAAGACGGGCAAACATGGGAAACGTATTTCGCCGAGGTTCAGCGACAACGTCAACTTTGGCAGTATGTTCACCATTTGATGACCGGTGCAGGCTGGGGTGAGAGAAAGAAACAGCAAGAAGCGGCCAGCGCTGGCCGCTTCGAGTTGCTGCAAGCGCTGACCGCCGATGAGTGGAAAAAAGCGAAGCTGTGCCGACAAGTAAGTCAGCGTTTAAGCGGAGCCGTCCGGCAGGCGGCAGACGGTGTGCTGCAGCAGGCGCTTCGTTATAGCAAAGAATTTTTTGCTATGGCGCAAGATGAGCTAGTTCGGCAAACAGTCGATTGAGCCGCTGAAGCCGACGTGCTTCAATATCCGGCTCGTCAAAAGCCATCGGTTTGGCGTTTATTTCATAAATGTAAAGCTCCTGCTGTTTTCCGACGCCGATGTCGGCAGAAAATTCGCCGACAAGGCCGAACTGCTCGTTGAGGCGTTCGCCGCTCCAGGCGATGAGGCGCTCGAGCGCCTGTTCATCAATGCGGCTTTGAATTTCCGAATACGGAAGGATCGTTCCGCCGTGAAATACATGGGTTGTCAACGACCGAGGGCCGGCGAGGCGGACGCCGACGCCGGTGATCGTATGGCGATGGCGCTGCCAGTGGGCGAGCACGCGCAAATCGTAACGGCGCCCGTTCCATGTGTCTGTACAGGCGGCTGCTTGAACAATATAACGATGGGATTGGACAAGCGGCTCTAGCTCGTCGAGCGACCTTACCCGTTTTTGGCCGCGGGGGGATTCGCATATGGCTCCCGCCCCAGGCGAGGCGGTGAGACGGAGCAATCCGCTCCCCCTTGCCCCGTCGTCTCGTTTCAAGTAAATACAGCCGTATTGATGGAGCCAAGAGTGAACATCAGCCAACGAACGGACCGGCGCCGTTGGCAGCAGGTGAGGCCAAAGACGGCGGTCCGTCTGCAGCGCGCGGCAAACGTCCGATTTGCGGAAAAAAGAGCGGTTGACGAGCGGGATGCCATGGGAGGCAAGCCGGGCGGCTGCTGTTTGAAACGGCTTGCTCTGTTCTTCTTCCCGGCTTTTGACTCGGTTGTAGACGACGTCCGGCAACGGAGTGGACGATTCGACAAACCGTTCGAGCGCCGGGGCGAATACATAACCGGAGACCATGTTCTCGCCAATGCCGGCCGCGGTGCTGACGATGGCGATGCCGCCATCGGCATGAAGCGAGCGTATGACGGTCTCCACCCATGGTTTCCTTCCGCCAAGCAAAGCCGAAATGGATGATTTGCTCACCAATATGCCGACAAGCGGCCCGACCCGCCCGTTTTGCTCGTTGACCGCAAAGGTAAGATCGGGGAGGGAGGCGGCGGCGGCAAGCTCGCCGCGGCCGAACCGATAGAAGCCGTCCGGCCGCCTGCTCACCCATTCATTGGCGTCGCGCCGGTAACCGATCGTGATCATAGTCCAAACGCCTCTGGATCGATGATGGCCGTTTTGCTTAGATGGACCGCATAGGCAAGCGGCAGCAGCGCCGTCCGCTCATCAGCCTCCTTGAGGCCCGGGTGTTTAAAGATGGAGCGCCCCGGTTTGGAATTGGCTTCAAACATCCAAATGTTCCCCTGCTCATCTACCCCAAAATCAAAACCGATTTCGCCAATTAACGTGTCTGATGTTTCATCGAGGCAACGGCTAAGTGTCAAGGCGGCGTCGCGGAGGCGGGCGAGCACCGTTTCGCGCTTGGCGGTGTTTGGAAAAATTTCTTCCAATGTTTTGACCATGCCGCCGCTGTTCATATGGGTCGTAATGCTTTGCCGCCCGGCTATTTTGGCGGCGACGGCGCTTACTTGCCATTGGCCGTTTTCATTTTTGTTCGTATGGACGCGGAAATCTGTCGGCCGTCCGTTGATGGTGATGAGCGGGACGGCTTGCTGAATGACGTAACGATGAAGCGGGGCGTGGGCGAGCAAATGATGCCATAGCGCCATGGCGGTCGGAAACAGCGTTGTTTTCGTTTCGCCGTGTTCGTCACGAAAGCGGCATTCGTATGCATCCTTTTTTTTCACCAAATGGTAAATGCCGCGCCCGAGGCTGCCATCAGCCGGTTTCACATACGCTCCCGTATACCGGTTGAGAAACTGTTCGATCGTCTGCCGCGTGACATAGGCGGAGGTTTCCGGCAAATATGGCCGTGCGTCGCGATGGACGGCAAGCCGGCGGTACACCTCCCATTTATTGAAAAAGCGCCCGTTGAACACTGGAATGCCATAGGCGGTCTGCAGCGTTTTCGTCACGGTTTGGAACATGTCGTCATTTTCAATGCGCCGGTTCGGCAGGCGGTTGTAAATCACCGTCGGCAACGGAACCGTATGCCGTTCCCAACCGCGTTCCGTGTAAAAATAGCCGTTGACCGTTCCATGCTCCCAGTCGATATGAGGAAGGCCAAACAAGAAGGCGAACCCGCCGACTTGTTTTTCTTGCGCTAACAGTTTGGCGAAGAAAAAACTGCGCCCTCCGACCGGACGATGGGGCGACTTGGTAAATCCAGCGGTGAAAACGCCGACGAGCGGTCCGATATGGACGGCTTCGTCAGTCAAAAACACGTGCACCTTAGCGGCAAACGGGATCAACAGACGCTGGGCGACATCGCCGGCGACGATGATGCTGTCGGACGGTCCGGAAGATGAGATGATCGTGCACGGAGCGAGGAAGCTGCCAAAGGCAACGGCTGTTCGTCCGTCCGCTTTCAGTGAGGAGGGAAGGATAACTGTATTGGACTCGTTGTCATCAATGACCAATGGATAGATCATCGGTTGGCCACCTCGCTCGCCAAAAACCGGCAATACCGAAGCGGCGCTTCGTAAATATCGTTTTGCTGCTCTGGCGGAAGAAGGCTGATGATTTTCCTTCCCGGCTTGGAATTGACGTCCAAAATCCAAACCGCTCCGTTGTCAGCAACGCCGAGATCCAGACCGATTTCAAACAGCGGACCGAGTTCATTGTCCATATAAGCCGGCAACGTACGGATGATCGTGTCAATGCCATCCAGTACTAAGATGCGTTTCGAAGAAGGAAGGTGGTCGAACCAGTCAGCGAACGGGCGCATGTCTGCACCAGCACGGAGATTGGCCACCCACGTTCCAGGGCGTCCGATGCGCACAGCCCGCACCCGTTCAACCCAGCGTCCGGTTTCATCTTTTTGCAGCAGAAAGCGAAGGTCGAACGGTTCTCTTACCTCGGTGGAGAGGGAGAGAAGCGGTTGAAGCGCATAGCCGTCCCGGCGCTGCAAGGAAGCGACGAATTGTTCAAGTTCGTTTCGGCGGGTGATCACGGCCCGCTCTTGGCCGCACCCGTCTTGAACGGACAATGTCTTCCCTTTCTTTTGGATAATATAAATGCCGCGTCCGCCAGAGCCGTGCACCGGTTTGGCGACGATGGCTTGTTCATGGCGAAGGAGATCAAGCACGTGATCGGCGCGCTCAAGACGGACGGTCGGCGGCACATATGCCGACAACAGCGGATGGGCGGAAAGCGTCTCATAGACGCTCCACTTGCCGGGCAGGCCATAGCCTAAAAACGTGACATCCGGGCGTTGCTTCAGCCAATGCATAATCGGTTTCGCTTTTTTGGAACGGTCGTCGTGGCCGTAAAAGCAACGGTCGTACAAAAACGGCGGAATGGGAAAGACGGCATCGGTCCATTCCCCACTTTTGTCATCAAAGACGACACCGCGGACATTTTCCGTTCGCGGGTCGATCGCCAGCGGCGAAAAACGGTATATGGAAATGCCATACTGCTTGGCGCGGCGGGCTACCTCGGTGCAGTACGCGCTTTCCTGTTGCTCATCAAGGGTGACAAAACCGAGTGAAATCAATGTCGTTCACTCCTTTTCTTCCATCAATGTCAGGCAATAATCAATCACGGCTTTCGCGGATGGGCGCACCGTTTGTTGAGAAAACGTCATTTCCGCCTGTTTGGACGGTTTTGTATTCACTTCGATGATCCATGGCCGTCCGTTCCTATCGATCGCCAGATCAATGCCGAGCTCCCCATACAGCCCCTCTGCTTCAACGGCCAAGACGGCCGCCGCTTCAAGCGCAATTTCTTTCAACAACTGTTTTTGTTGAAAGGCGTCTGTTTTCGTATACCATTGGCGCAAAACGGTGCTGATAGGCAGCATCTCCCCGCCGCGGGCGAGATTGGCAACAAACTGCTCGGGAGGGGCCGCGCGGGCGACCGCTGACGTGACGCGCCAATCGTTGTGGCGGATGCGATGGCAAAGAAGGCGAAAATCGACAGGGCGGCCGTCAAGCGTTTGAAGTTCAAGGCCTTGCTGGATGATCATCGGCGTCCGGATTTGTGGCTGCAAGGCAGAAACGGCCGCGGCAACCGAGCGGTATAGCGCCGATGACGAAGAGGTGGAACGGCGGAGACAAATTCCTTCATCGGTGCATTCAATGCGGAAAATCCCCCGCCCTTGGCTTCCGTGCACAGGCTTGAGAAAGACGGACGGGAAGGCGGCGAGAAACGCCTCGAGTGAGTCTTGGCCGTCCCACAGCGCCGTTTTCGGCAAGTACGGATGCAAGTACTCATGCCGCTCCAAATAACGGTGCACCTCCCATTTATGCAAAAAGCGGCGGTTGAACATCGCCCCGTCTTCCTCGTCAAGCCGGGCGAGCAGCTGCTGAAAGGCAGGCGCATATTCAGACTTGCGGGAGTGAAGGCGGTTGTAGACGACGTTCGCCCGCGGCACGTCCCCCTTGATCCATTCGCTGCCGGTTAACCGATATCCGGTGTGCTGCAAATAGAGTGACGGCGATGTGACATAAACAAAAAGGCCGTGCGTTTCTCCATATTTTGCCAATTCCTCACAAAAAAGGTGGATGGAGCCAAAAGAGGCCCGTTCCCGGTCTTCCTTTATTTCAGTCAATACGGCAACGGTTCGTTGGTTGCTCATCGCAGTCCCTCATTTGCGCATTTGTCAGGCAAGTTCTATAATGAACAATTAGGCAAACGTTTATATCGTATCGTATGATGAGAGCCGCTGTTTGGTGACAGCGGCACGGATGAAAGGGGAAGGCGATGGGGACGTTCATTTATTTGTCGTTTATGGTGGCGGTTGGAGCGCTTATCGGCGGGGTGACGAATTTGATCGCCATTGTCATGTTATTCCGCCCGCACGAGCCGATGTACTTGTTTGGGAAACGGCTGCCGTTTACGCCCGGCTTGATTCCAAAACGGAGGCGGGAACTGGCGGAACAGCTTGGGAAAACGGTTGTCGAGCATTTGGTGACGCCGGAAGGGCTCCGGCGCAAGCTCAACGATTCAGCCTTCATGGCGGGGGTGGTCGAGGAAGGACGGAAGTGGCTGAAACGGTGGCTGGCGCGCCGGGAGACGCCGGCGCAGTTGCTTGAGCGCCTCGGCATTCGTTCTCCGGATGAGCGTCTTGAGGCGTTGGCGGCCGGACAAGCCGCGCAGGCGTATGAGCGATGGAGCCAAACGTGGCGCACGCGGCCGATTCGTGATATACTGCCGCTTGAGTTGAAGGAAACGATGGAAGCGCGCATCGAGCAGCTGGCCGGCTACTTGGCCGACCGGGCGCTCGAGTATTTCAGCAGCGTAGAAGGAAAACAACAGCTTTCCGGCATGATCCAACGCTTTTTTCAAGAGCGGGGAATGGTCGGGGGCGTGCTGCAAATGCTGCTTGGCAATGTCAATTTAGTGGATAAAGTGCAGCCGGAAATCGGCAAATTTTTGCGCCATGCCGGCACAAGGGCGGCGATCGCCCGCCTCCTTTGGACAGAATGGAACAAATGGATCGACTATCCGCTGGCAACGGTGGAGGAGATGGTCGGACGAAGACGCATGAGCGAGGCGGTGCAGGCCGCAGCCCGCGGCCTCGTCCGGGGAAGCGGCTGGCTGCACCGCCCGCTCGCCGATCTTCTTGCGCCATATGAACAGGACGTACTCGACCGGTTCGTTCCGCAGGCGGCTGCCGCTGCTGTCCGCCTGCTCGGCGATCAGATGGAGTCGGTTGTGGCGCAGCTTGGATTGGCAGATGTCGTTCGTGATCAAGTCGAATCGTTTTCGCTCCGAAGGCTGGAGGCGATCATTTTGGCCATCGCCCGACGCGAGCTGAAGATGATCACCTATTTAGGCGCTGTGCTTGGTGCAATGATCGGCGCCGTCCAGGGCATGATCGGCCTATGGTTGTAGCAGCGAGTCATATGACCGCCGACTGGCGCATACGCTAGAACGTAAACGATATTGAAGTGGGAGGCTTCTTCTTATGTCCGAATCTCTTCGTGCGCTCGCAAGACAGCTTGAACAGGCGATCCGGGCGAGCGAGCCGTTTCAGCAGCTGAAACAGGCGTACGATCATGTCCGACACGACGACACCGCCTATCGGCTATTTGCTAACTTCCGTGACATTCAGCTTCGGCTGCACGAAAAACAAATGCGTGGAGCCGCTATTTTGCCGGATGAAATTGAACAGGCGCAAAAGGCGATGGCGCTTGCCCAGCAAAATGAGAAACTGGCCCGTCTGATGGCGCTCGAGCAGCGAATGAGCATGACGATCGCGGAAGTGCAACAAATCGCCATGAAGCCGCTTGAAGAGCTGCACCGTTCATTTATGGAAGGAAGGTAGGAAAAACACCCGGTCGGGTGTTCTTTTTTTGTCCGTTTCGTCATAGTCATAAAAATGATAAGGAATGCAAAGCCGCCCCCAGCTTGCTGGCGGCGGCAAGAGAGGTTGAGACGGACAAAAGGGGGAGACAGCCGTGTATAAGCTGTTGGCGCTCAACATTGACGGAACGATTTTAAAAAACAACGGCCGCCTGCCGCGCGAGACGAAGGAGGCGGTCGACTATGTGAAGCGAAAAGGGGTTTATGTGACGTTAATGACCAGCCGCAATTTGCTTTCCGCCCGCAAAGTGGCGAAAGCGCTGCGGCTTGACGGGATGCTCATCGCATTTCAGGGAGCGATGATCGCCAGAACGCTTGATGACAAGCTGTTTGACGCCGTGATCCCTGAGGAGCGGACGTTTAATATTGTGCAAATTTTGGAAAATTTCAACTGCAACATCCGCCTCATGCATGAGCGGTATTCGCTCGGCAATCGGAAGAAAGTGAAGAAAAACCTTGTCGTGCAAACGGTTCTCTCCTCAAGCGACCCGTTTTTCTATCCGACCCAATTTGTCGATTCACTTGGCGATGTGCTGATCGACGAACCGATCGCTGTGCCGAAAATTGATGTATATTTTGCTACAGACGAAGAGAGGGATGCAGCGGCCGCTTTATTGACGAAATCGATTCCGTCCATTGATATGATTATGCAGCCAAACGGAAAAATGGAAATTGTCCCGCAAGGAGTGTCTAAACTAGCCGGGCTGCGCCGGCTGGCTCAACATATCGGCGTGTCGTTGAAAGAAACGGTTGTCATTGGCGACGGCCTTGACGATTTGCCGGCGATTGAAGCGGCTGGGCTCGGCGTCGCCATGGGGAACGCGCCGCTTGAGGTGAAGCGGGCGGCCGACTGGGTGACGCGTTCGAACGAACAGCTCGGCGTCGCCTACATGGTGAAAGAACATTTCCGCAAACAGCAACGGATCGAGTTTTTGCAAAAACTCAAAACGAAACAGTAAGCAGCTTGAACGGGGAGCGAACCGTGAGCGGACAACTGGCGTTTGCCGTTTTCACGAAAATCATAAAAATGAGGCCGGAGCGAATGCCCGGCTTTGTTCATTTTATATCTCACATTTCGCACCCTTCCGACGAAAATCGGGAGGATTTTTTCATTCCGATGTCGAATGAATCCTTGACACACAAGGAATGTAAAGGAGTTTTTCTCTCATGAATGTGAAAGTCAAAGGGGTCTATCGTAATGATTATTTGAATATAATAAGTGTTCTAGTCAAAAAACTGGACATCCCCCACTTGATTGACCATCTTGTACCCGTCGATCCACAGTGCCAAACACGAGTCAGCGATGCCGTTCAGGCCATCCTTTACAATCTATTTGACGGCCGGCAAGCCCTGGTTCACTTAGAACGATGGGCTCAGGAGATCGATCTAGGAGGCTGGTGATTTAGTACAAAATGCTGCTAGTTCCAGATATTTCTCAATTAGAAAAACCTTGCGAAATCAGCCTTCTTTTTTGGCGAAATGCCGCTGATTTGCTCGTGACAACCGTTTTTCACCGGCCTTCTAGAGAAACTCATCCGTCCCGGTCTCCAACCTTCCTGGTTGAACGACGATGCCTTGGCTCGTCATCTCGATCGCCTGTATGAGGCTGGCATTCACAACGTCATCAGCACTTGCTTGATTCACATTTATCGCAAAGAAGGCCTTTCCCTCCGAGCCTTTCACGCCGATACGACGGACAAGACGGTTTACGGCGCGTATGAA
>NZ_PIJF01000120.1:0-1978 GCF_002809985.1 Geobacillus sp. WSUCF-018B | reverse complement strand
ATGATGTGGAGGAACCAGTTCTTCCATGTCGATGACTTGAAACAGACGAGGCTGAGTCGAAGGGTTTTTGGGGGCTTTCATGATCCGCTCACGCTCCATCTTCCTTTTTCGACATAAGCCCCCTAAATCCCTGCCTCAGGGTGTACTTTTTTCACCGGCCTTCTAGCATATCAAACAAGCGAGTTTGCGAGAAGGAAAAACGGTTTCAAATCAAGCGGATTTTGTCTATGATAGAGGAGGAGATGCTGTGATGTTTGAAATGACCAAGAGCTCCTTTGGCTGCCCATTTCCATCGCATCGGCCGCTGCTTGTGTTCCATGTATGAAGGAAGAACCCGCAAACCCGTCGCGAGGAGGTTGAATGTCGATATTCTGTCAGCGACGGGGGGAAATTTCAGAAAAAAGAAGGTGTGATCATGTCCTTTATTCAAACAATCGAGCCGCATTTGTTTAGCGACCATCCTGTCCTCCGCCAGTTTGCGTTTGACGCAATCGAAGAGTATCCGGATATTCCAGCCGCGCTTGTGGAGCGTTTGGTGGATGAGGCTGTAACGGCGGACAACGAAGAAACACGGAGGATGATTTTGCACGGCATCTCCAAACAGCCGTTGACCGACCGAGCGCTTGAGCAGTTGTTGAGCATGAAAGATGCAGCGAAGTACATCCGTTGGTTTTTCCCGTTTCCAGCCGCCCAGCTCGAAAAATACGGAGAACAGCTGCTCCCTCACTTCCCGCGGTCTTGGCAGCGAGCTGTCCGCCTTGCTTTAGAAGGAACGGAAGATGACGTATGGGAACACTATTTTTCAGTGCTTTCGCATTTGCACGAGGAAGAGTTTCACAATCACGATTGGTTTTTAGTAGCCAAGCAAGCCGTGCGCATTCTCGTTGAACGCGGATGGATGACGAAGGAAGATATCGGTCTGACATGGATGAAAAACGAGCAACAGCCTTGGTTTTCGTATGACGGCATTTTGGCGGTGTATGCGGTCTCGCTCGTCGGCGCCGCTGAATATATTCCCCGCCTCGCCCGACTGTTGGAACAACAAGACGGTGATGTGCTTGTTGATCAAGCCGTTTCCACCTTATCGATGTTCCAACGTGAAGAAACGATCGAAGCGGTGCGCCCATATGCGTTTCAGGAAGACACGGCGCTGTCCGCTATTCATGTGCTCGCCAACATCAAATCTAAACAGGCCGTGCGTGTATTGCGAGAAGTCTTTTCCAAGCAGCGCGATGATGACCTCCAAGCATTTTGCTTTGAGGCGCTTTGCCATCAGCTGGATAAAGAGGCGCTCCCAGAAGTAGAGCAGTATGTAAAAAGAGCGGAAAAACGAGGGCGTTCTTGGATGATTGATGTCGAACAGAACGCGTACGCCTATTATACGATTCTAGAGATCGATCACCCGAAGCTGGAAACGTGGAGAGCCATTGCCGAGCAGCGGTATCGCCATTTTCAAGCCGTGCTGCAAACACCTCCGCGGCCGACCAACATCCCATACCGCCGAAAAGAGCGAAAAATCGGCCGTAACGACCCATGTCCGTGCGGCAGCGGGAAAAAGTATAAAAAGTGCTGTGGCAAATGAGAACGCTGCTTTGTCTCAAAGAAACAGCCCGCCCCCACGCGGTGGCGTCGGAAGCGGGCCTTTTAAAAAGACACAGCCATGAGGCTTAAGCTTCCATATTGATATTCTCGGAACAACACGCGCGGCGCCCCGCCGCGATCGCCTGCGCCGTAAGCGATCCAATACGGCGCGAGGTGTTCGGGGGTCGGTACGGCCTGCTTGGCGTAAGGTGCTTTTTCTTCATAATGGAATACATCCTCACTGCGGGCGGCTGACTCGCGCAACAGCCAGTCATCAAAAGCGGCCGCCCAGCTTTCTGCCTCCGCATGCCCTTCCCAACGGAGCGCCATCAAATTGTGCACCGTCCCGCCGCTGCCGATGACCATCAATCCTTCGTCACGCAATGGACGCAGCGCC
>NZ_PIJF01000119.1:0-2017 GCF_002809985.1 Geobacillus sp. WSUCF-018B | reverse complement strand
GCTTCGCTTGGTGGCCCCGACGAGCGTCGCGAACAAAAGTTCGCAACCCTCGTCGGGGAATCATTCCTGAATGTCACCCACAAATATTTTACTCACACTGCCGCTATTTTCTGTTTTGTTTCTGCCCAACTGTCGTTGATTCAAATGTATCTTCATCGCCGCAACCGTCACTTGGTCAAGCAAGAAGACGAAGTGGTCATGGCGGTTCACCTTTTGGGGAAGCTGCTGGGCTTTTCTTCCGAACGAGCCTGGCATCGTTTTGTCACGGGAAATTTGTTCACAAACGGCTCGTTTCTTGAACGCTCCCGATACAACCGCCGCTGCCGGGCGCTTGGTTTCGCCATCAAATGGATCCGTCATGAGCTGGCGAAACGTGGCCAACACCATGCTTATGCGGTCGTCGACAGCTTGCCTCTTCCGTTGTGCCATCCCGCAAGAATGCAGCGCGTCAAGCGGTTTCGAGGGATCGCGGATATGGGGTATTGTGCTTCCAAAAAGCAATGGTACTACGGTTTCAAGCTGCATCTTCAAGTGACCAACCAAGGGCTGGCCATGGGCTATGTCGTGACGGAAGCGTCCTGCCACGACGTCAAAGCCGCTGAAACGGTGATGACTCAAATCCCTCATCCCTACAACTTTGGGGACAAAGGGTACATCAGCCACGCTCTTCGAGAAAAGCTGTACGAAGAACACCAAGCCGCGTTCTGGACACCGTCTCGACACAATCAAAAGCACGGCCCATCCAAGGCATGGGAAGAATGGATCAGGAAAAAACGCAAAGTCATCGAGACGGTGTTTTCGATTCTCGTAGACCAATACCGGATCACCGACATTCGAGCGAATTCCATGGCCGGGTTTGAAGTGGCACTCGATGGCATCTTGTTGGCTTATTCCTTGGTCACACTAGGGCTGGTTGAGCGCTGACACTCAACTAGCACCACGGGTATCTTTATATTTTTGTTTAATTGTTTTTTTCATCGTCTTTGGCGAGGAGACCCCCACTTCAACGACCAAAGGGAGTAAGTGGGGGAGGAATCGCTTTTTTTGTTTTTGTATCACTAAAAAATATGATATAATATATTATATAATATATTTAGTGAAAGAGAGGTGAGACAAATGGACATGACGTTAACAGCCAAAATAAAAATTTACCCAACAGCGGAACAAGCAGAAGTATTGAAAGCCACCCTTTCCGCTTATCGACAAGCGTGCAACGCTGTATCTGTTGTGATTTTTGACACAAAAGTGCTTGCACAAGCCAAGTTACACGACATGACCTATCGTCTACTTCGATCAAACTACGCTTTGCGTTCGCAAATGGCACAATCTGTAATCAAGACGGTTATCGCTAGATATCGTTCCCTAAAAAGCAATGGTCACGAATGGACATTGGTTCGCTTTAAAAAGCCTGAATATGATCTCGTTTGGAATCGAGATTACTCCATTGTTCAAGGGTTATTTTCTGTCAATACGCTAGAAGGACGAATCAAAGTGCCATTCGAACCAAAAGGCATGGAACAATATTTTGATGGCTCATGGACGTTTGGCACAGCCAAACTCGTCTATAAGCATAACCAATTCTTTTTGCACATCCCCATGACCAAAACAATTCCAACCGTAGATGAACACAACATTCGCCAAGTGGTCGGTGTCGATGTAGGGGTTAACTTTCTTGCAACAGCTTATGATTCGCAAGGGAAAACTACCTTTTTTAACGGACGAAAAATCAAGCATATGCGGGCGAAGTACAAACGAATGCGAAAAACCCTCCAGCAAAAAGGGACGGCTTCTGCGCGTCGGAAGTTGAAAACAATCGGACAACGAGAAAACCGTTGGATGACGGATGTGAACCATGCTGTCACGAAGGCACTCGTTCGTCAATATGGAGAACGTACCCTTTTTGTATTAGAAGATTTAACAGGCATTCGTGAAAAAACAGAACGTGTACGTATCCATGACCGATATGAAACCGTATCGTGGGCGTTCTATCAGTTCCGTCAAATGTTAGAGTATAAGG
>NZ_PIJF01000118.1:0-4398 GCF_002809985.1 Geobacillus sp. WSUCF-018B | reverse complement strand
ACCGACGCTGTACTCTTTCTTTTGATAGTTGCGGAATCCGTCGGCAAACGGCTCCAGTACGGAAAAGCTCTGGACGTCAGTTTGTTCTTGCGTCGCATCACCCCGTCCTGGAATAAACGGCACTTTGACATCAAAGCCAGCGTCGCGCGCCGCCTTTTCAACCGCCGCGCTGCCGCCAAGAACGATGAGATCGGCGATGCTGACTTTCTTCGGCAGCTCGCGCTGGATGTCTTCATAGACGGAAAGCACTTTAGCGATCCGCTCTGGTTCGTTCACTTCCCAATCTTTTTGCGGCGCAAGGCGGATGCGGGCGCCGTTGGCTCCGCCTCGTTTATCGGAGTTGCGGAACGTGCTGGCTGAGGCCCAAGCGGTTTTGACGAGTTCACTAACCGTCAGACCCGAGTTCAAAATCTTCGCTTTGATTTCTTCAATTTCGGCATCGGTCAATTCATAGTCGACCGTTGGAATCGGGTCCTGCCAGATGAAATCTTCTTCCGGCACTTCCGGACCTAAGTATCTCGTTTTCGGCCCCATATCGCGATGCGTCAGTTTGAACCAAGCGCGGGCGAACGCATCCGCGAACTCATCCGGATTTTCATGGAAGCGGCGGGCGATTTTTTCGAATTCCGGATCAAAGCGAAGCGCCAGGTCGGTTGTCATCATCATCGTCGGAACTTTTTTCGATGGGTCTTCGACATCCGGTGCGAGATGCTCTTCTTTCGGGTCAACTGCCATCCATTGCCATGCCCCAGATGGGCTTTTCGTCAGCCACCAGTCATAGCCAAACAGCATATCGAAATACGACATATCCCACTTCGTCGGTGTCGGCGTCCACGCGCCTTCGATGCCGCTCGTGATCGTGTCGCGGCCTTTTCCTTTTCCGTATGAGCTGATCCATCCCAATCCTTGCGCTTCAATCGGAGCGGCTTCCGGCTCGGGGCCAACGTGGGAAGCAGGGCCTGCGCCATGCGCTTTGCCGAACGTGTGGCCGCCGGCGATCAAGGCGACCGTTTCTTCGTCGTTCATCCCCATGCGGCGGAACGTCTCGCGAATGTCGCGCGCTGCCGCTTTCGGATCCGGCTTGCCGTCAGGGCCTTCCGGGTTGACATAGATCAGCCCCATCTGCACAGCCGCAAGCGGATTTTCCAGTTCGCGATCCCCGCTGTAGCGTTCCGAAGCGAGCCACTCTTTTTCCGCGCCCCAATAAATGTCTTCTTCCGGATGCCAGACATCTTCCCGGCCGCCGCCAAAGCCGATCGTTTTGCCGCCCATCGATTCAATAGCGACATTGCCCGCCAAAATGAACAAATCGGCCCAAGAGATTTTGTTCCCGTATTTCTTTTTGATCGGCCATAACAACCGCCGCGCTTTATCCAAGTTGGCGTTGTCCGGCCAGCTGTTTAACGGGGCAAAGCGCTGCGTGCCGGTCGAAGCGCCGCCACGGCCGTCGCCGATGCGGTACGTTCCCGCCGAATGCCACGCCATGCGGATGAACAGCGGACCGTAATGGCCATAGTCGGCCGGCCACCAGTCTTGGCTTTCTGTCATCAGTTTGCGCAAATCTTCTTTTAACGCCCAGTAGTCGAGTTTTTGAAACTCCTCGGCATAATTGAACTCTTCATCATGAGGATTCGTTTTTCGGTCGTGTTGATGGAGAATGCTTAAGTTCAGCTGGTTCGGCCACCAGTCTTTATTGGTTGTTCGATTTGAGTTGTAGCTTGTGACGCTGCCGTGATATGGACATTTGGAAGCATTTTGTTGGTTCCCCATTATTTCTTCCCCTTTCTATAATTGATAATGATTAGTACATTAGAATTATAATAAATTAATATTTATTTGTAAAGGGAAAATAATATTTTTGCCCAAATTTTCTGGATCAAAGCAATGACCCTTGATTATAGGTTTCTCTCTCATTTTAAAAAAATAGTTATTCGTCAGAATCCATTTTTGTAGCATCATCATTTAATACATATAAGTTGCTACATGGCATTGTTCGCTCTTCTTGTCACCGTGCCAGCTTGTTAGGTGATAAAGTAAAGACGGGACATGGAGGTCGGAAATTCTTTATTACAACCTATACAGTAGTATTAAAATAGACGAATGGTTTGTGTGTGCAATGGTGGATTGTTTCCCCAATTGTTCTTTACGCAGTCTTCAACGGATTTGCCCATTACCATTCCTCTGACCGGAACTGCCGTCACGGAAGTGCTTCGTTTGCAGCCGATTACAACGCTCAGCGGCGACCGCGTCAAGCTCGATTCGATGGTTGAGTTGGAACTGGCTGTTTTAGCCCTTCTATCCGGTGCTACTTTGACAGGGGTCACCTATAGGCTGGAACGGTCAACAAACGGAGGAGCTTTTGTCCCAATTGCGTCACTTGATGTCGAATCCCTCCTACCCGTACTCTCACTCGCTGCGAATACAACACTTTTCCCGAACTTGACATGGGTCGACACGCCAGGCGTAGGGACGCATGTCTATCGCATTGTGATTGAAACGAACGGTGGGATTTTATCCACCTTGCTAAGCGGCATCACAGCAGAAACTCGCGCCTTGAACGCTCTTGTTGTTCGCAGCGTATAACCCGGCAAAACCGGCTCAGCGAAAGGCGATTGCCCTCTGAGCCGGTTGTTTTTGCTTTATGGCGCGTAGGTCTTCAGGCTGTCAAGCATGGACGACAATATGGTTCAATGCTCGCACTCCATTAGGCAGCTGTTGGCAGAAAAAAAATCCGTCCGCTTTGTAAGTGGTCGAGATTTCACGCTTACCGACTTGAAATTGGAAATTAGAAAAAGAGAGCGTTTGCCCTGGCTCAATGCGTGACACATGAACCGGCTTCAGCCAAAATTCTCCCTTCTCTTCCGCGATGTTCTCCGCCTCCTCATTCACATATTGCCAAGCTTCCATGACAAGCGGATTGAGACGGCGATCGTATTGAATGCCGCCTCCTAACTTTGCCGATAACGCCATGTGTTCTTTCGGAGAAACGCGCAAACAAATGAGACAGGAGACAGAGCAATGGAAAACAGAATGCGCCTACTGGCAAGAACAAGCGGAAGCCAATCAAAAACACATCCAGTCTTTAGAAGCGACACTGAAGGTGTTTCAACAAAAGGAAATGGAATGGAATGAAGAACGACGAAAAACAAAAGAAAAAAATCGACTACGAAAGGATGGGACTCTTTCTTTTATGAACGAATCAATCGACTCATGGACATCTTGGGCAGAGAGAATGGAAAACGATTATAAAGTAATGAAGGAACAAATAGAGAAAATCGCAAAGGAGTTTTCAAAACTGCAAAACGCTTTACGCAACAGTACCAAAGCACACGAACCGGAAAAAGATGTAGACGTTTTAACCAAGAAAATTCAACCCGAGTTCGACAGTTTTGAGGCCATTTTAGGCAAATGAAAATATGCGGATCCTAGAAAAAAACACTGAATTTCATAGGCACACGACTTGTTTATTTTAACTTTTAAAACAGCTGAATATCGGTTATAATATAGGCATGTACATACGGCGAGTAACACGCAAAAACAAAGATGGAACGACCGTGGCGTATCTCCAGCTTGCTCACAACGAATGGGATCCGAAGGCCAAATATGCRAAAGCGAAGGTGATTTATTCGTTTGGGCGCGAAGACGAGGTGGATCGCGCYGTCTTGGAGCGTCTGGCCAAAAGCATTTCGCGATTCCTTTCTCCTGAGCAGGCTTGGGAAATCGAGACGTTGACAGGAGAAGTGTCGGATGACTTTCAGTTTCAATCAAGCAAACGCCTTGGTGGCGCTTGGCTTTTGGATCAGCTCTGGAGACAACTGGGATTGGGAGARATTCTCCACTCCTTGTTTGCCTCCCGACATCATCAGATTCCGTTGGAACGGCTGATTTTTGCCATGGTGGCGAATCGTGCCCTTCATCCGTCAAGCAAGTTGGCGATGGAGGAGTGGGTGGAGAAAGACGTGCATATCCCTCATCTTCCCCAAGTCGCCAGCCACCAGTTGTACCGGGCGATGGATGAGCTGCTGGCTGTGCAGCCGGAATTGGAACGCCAAGTGTTCCATGCCGTGGCCGATTTATTGAACCTGGAAGTCGATTTGATTTACTTTGATACGACTTCGTCGTACTTCGAAGTGGATCCATCCGAAACACCAGAAGGAGAATCGCTTCGAAAGCAGGGGTTTTCCAAAGATAAGCGTCCCGATTTGGTCCAAATCGTCATTGGACTGGCCGTTACCCGGGAAGGRGTCCCCATTCGCGCTTGGGTATGGCCTGGCAATACGATGGATATGACGGTCATCAAACAGGTGAAACAAGACTTGATTGGCTGGAAGCTTGGGCGTGTGATCAGCGTGATGGACCGCGGATTTTCGTCTGAAGAGAATTTGCGAATCTTGCAAC
>NZ_PIJF01000117.1:0-2174 GCF_002809985.1 Geobacillus sp. WSUCF-018B | reverse complement strand
GAAGAGGAGCGAATCGAGCGAGTGTCGCGGTCGGGAGAACGATTTTAGAAATGATCTATTATATCTTAACTCGAAAGGAACCGTATAGAGAGTTGGGAGACGACTACTGGGATCGGCAGCGAGAAGCGAGCATCGTGCGTCAAACGGTGAAACGATTAGAGGGGTTAGGGTACGAAGTGAAACTGGAAAAAACGAGTGCATAGCACTTATTAACCATATATATACTGAAATACCTTCCTTTGGAATCCGATTCCGAAGGCTAGGTGGGCTCCGTTTTTTGTCTTAAATGGTGTTTTCAGGATAGACTCCCATGACAAAAAAATTTCGTCACCATCGGAGGGATGAAAATATCCCTATGTTGAACGCTGCCACTTTACGCATTTTGGCGTTCGGGTATTTTCAGGATAGATGCACATTGAAACATTAACGTCCTTATAAGTGGCTTCCACCCCGGTTATACTGCTCCTAGGTACTTCACGAAGAAAAGGAGCGGAAACGGAATGAAACGATTGAAAATCACCAATGACCATGGATGGACGCCACGAACCCTTCGAAAGGAAGAGAAAAAAATCAAAAACATTTCCCTGCGTCAACGCGTCATGGCCGTTCGCCTCGTCATGGAAGGGTATCTGGGGAAAGACGTCGCTTCCATGCTCAACCTGTGCCGCCAAACCGTCGTTTTTTTATGTTTCCTTATTCAATCTTCTGTTGGACCGAAAAAGCCCACTGGGGCGGGTTCCGTTCTTAATGAAAAAACAACAACAAGAACTAAAACAAACGATCTTAACCCGTATACCCGCCGAACTCGGTTGGGATCCCGCCTCTTCCTAGAATATCTGGATTTATCTATAAGAAATATGGTTAGGGAGGATTTTAATGCAAAATATAATTTATAGACCTAGTATTTTACTTCTAATTATATTCTTTATTTCCTTAATAGTTACTAAATTATTTCCATCATTAGCATCGACTATTTTCGATATATGGATTTTGGGTATCTGTTTGATTATTGCTATTTTTTTGCACGAATTAGGGCATGTGATCTTTGGGGTATTATGTAAGTTTAATTTCCATTTTCTTACTTTTGGTCCCTTTTTAATTGAAAAAGTGCAAGGAAAATTAAAAATACGTGAAAATAAACATTGGATTTATTTCGGTGGAGTTTCTTTTGTGACCCCTACTGTTGAAACTTTTTCTAAAATAAAAGCAAAATGGGGATTGTTTTTGTTTGGAGGCCCTTTTTTTAGTTTTATAGCATTTCTTATATTTTTCATGATTGGGAAGATTTATAAAAACGATTTTATGCTATGGTGTTCTCTTTTAAACATTGTTATATTTATAGCTACCTCATTTCCAATTATAAAAGGGGAAGCAAACGATGGAGGAAATATATTTTTATTATTTAAAGACAAGGAACAAACGTTTTTACATATTTTAAAATTTCAAATACTTAGTGAGATGTTTAGTTCAAAAAGACCAATTGAATGGGATAAAGAGTTGATTGAAAAGTGTAAAGAAATAATTAAAGGGAAAAATTCAATTGAAAATCATATGATCTATACATTTCTTTTTTATTATTATTTTGACGCTGGGAATGTTGAACAGATTTTTTTAAGTATACAACCAATCATAAATGAACCGCTTACAAAGGAAAATAAATTTATCAAAGGGAATTTTAACAGTTTATACATACTCTATAAATTTTTATATGGAAACAGTGAGGAAAACTTAGAAGAAATAGATAAATTATTTAAAGGAGTATCAAAATTAGATTCATATGCCTATAACCGTTCCCTTGCCATAATTAAGTATTTAAAGGGAGATGTTAAAGGAGCAAAAAGTTTGATAAACAAATTAGAACATGAATTAAACTATACTAATGGTCAAGGGGTATATCATGTTGAAAAAGATATCTTACAAAAATTGAGGTTAAAAATGATGATATAAACTATATACATGCAACATGAAGAGTTAACTTCTCAGTCATCCTGCATACCCTAAGCGCTGCAGCACTTCCTTCGGACGTTCGTGGATGTAGTTGACAAACCGAGTAATAGCTTGAATGATATCGTTGTGATCCTTGTGAAATACATTGGCAATCACCGTATCTTTCAGCCATTTCCATAAGCGTTCGATCGGGTTCAGCTGTGGCGAATAGGGAGGAAGGTAAATAA
>NZ_PIJF01000116.1:0-2174 GCF_002809985.1 Geobacillus sp. WSUCF-018B | reverse complement strand
CTTCCTCTCGATTGGAAATCCGGGATGGCCGCTGCTTTGTTTGAGTATGCCCAAATTTATGGAAGGCGTATGTATAATTTTGGATAATCAACACTCGTGCTGTCATGGTTCAAATTTTCGCCAGTTTGTATCATTTCAGCCCTTTTCCCTGACATAGACATCATGGCAATCTCAATCACTTCCCTTAACTGCTCTTCAGAAAAATCTGCAATGTTTATCCATCCTCGTCGATCAACGTTATATCCTTTTTTCTTTATGATTTCACTATCCATATACTTGCCATTTACATATCCATTTCCACTAGGTGATAACTCCCTAGCTAATATTTTCCCTCTTTGCAAGCTTTCTGGATAAACATAATTTACTCGATTGTTACTTATAGGCTTTTCTTGTAATTGCTTAAATGACCGAAAAATAGCTTTCTTATGCTCAAAGCTCAGCATGTTCATTCCTCTCCCCCCATATCTTTAATACGATGCTCCTTGGCCAGCGATTCCCGATTCACGGGAAAAAAGCAGGGCTTGCCATATCTTCGCCGTAAGCAGTGTGAAATGGCAATTATACTCTATCGTGTTCATTTTAAAACTCCCAAATAACTAAATTCTTTTGTACCAGGCTGTTTTCTGCAATAACCGTTTTCTCTTTCGCCGTTTCTCCATTTATCCAACTCCGCTAGACGGAATATTACCATCCGAAGAGACATTTCTATTTTGATCCCTACGCACCGCCCTCCTCAGTCTGTCAACTGTTTTCATTTCCCTAATTCCAGTTTATCTGTCACAAACGATGCAACTCATCAAACACCCTATCCTTAATGTTCGTTGATGTAATGGATAATAAGTCAATTTCCTTTGAAATAACTTCTTGAATTTTACCATATTTTTCCGAAGTTTTTTCATCATTTGGAACAGTTCTAAACACTCCATTTTCAAGTTCATGGTCAGTAAAGTTATCGCCATCGTATAAAGGCCAATAGAAAAACCAATGTTCAGAAACGCTCGGCGGTTTATCCCAATGTTCAAGGGTTGAATATACGTATTTGCATAACGTCATCCGTGGTTCTTCTTCAAATGAGATTTCAACTGCATAGATTGGGTCGTTTTTCAACCCATTCCCCGACTGGCAAGGAGGCGCAGAATCTCTCTGATATAGCTTGATAAAAGATTGAATGAACCAGCCTCGATACTCGCGGTCTGATTTCCAACGCAAAAATTGCGGGGTCACCGGAACAAATCCACATTCGACCGATTGACGGTCCATTTCCGCCAACAGTTTATCGACACTCTCGTACGTTTTTCGCACAACCTCGAAAGCGTTTTTTATGTTTTCCTGTACGCTAACAGAATTCATAATACCCCTCCTTTTCAATACGGTTGGCACTTAAATGAAAAAACTGTTCATCTGTATAAAAATGAAAGTAGGAGCAGTGGTCAACTAAAGGACAAGCAAGGCTTTGAAAGTTTTGAAAACGATCAAATCCCTTTTTTCTCAATAAAGCAACCAAATCTTTCAGCATTAACCTTTCAAACTCATTCAATGTTTCATTTTTTTGCACGTACACCATTTGATGGAGCACTTCTTGCCACGATAAATACCCAAAATGAACACCGCTTGGCAGTTTTCTGTTTTCCATCACCTTTTTAGCAATCATATTCACTTCTGGTTCCGTTCCTAATAAGAGCAAAAACTTTGGCGTCTGCCCTTTACCCTTTAGTAAATCACTCGCTTCTCGCTCCAATTGATCGTCTGATGATAAAGGACTATGGTATTTCACTTCGATTCCTATGATCAAATGATCCAATTCAAGTAAAACATCGATTTCACTTCTTTCTCCCTTGACCCAAAACTTAACCTTATCCCCTATAAACTCGTCTTTTTGCATCTCCAAACCATTTATGAACACCGTTTGATCAGTTTGAGAAAAAAATACAGCCTTGCTTAAAATCGGCTTAATCCCTTTGTGAAAAGGGAGATAACGCGACGTACCAAATACGTTCGCTGTCAGCTGATCTTCAAGCCGCTCGCTTAAATTCGAACCGTCTGATGATATTTTTCCGTGAAAATCCCCACCACTGGGTGAGTGCGGTATACGCTCCTGATCCGTGAGGGTATACTGAAAATGGCCAAAAAAGGCAATAGGAAAGCAGAGGTGCCCGATTTTAGGCATCTCGTAT
>NZ_PIJF01000115.1:0-2232 GCF_002809985.1 Geobacillus sp. WSUCF-018B | reverse complement strand
CCTTATACTCTAACATTTGACGGAACTGATAGAACGCCCACGATACGGTTTCATATCGGTCATGGATACGTACACGTTCTGTTTTTTCACGAATGCCTGATGAAGAAAGGGTGCCCCGTTCTCTTGGGACACCCCTTTGCCGCACATTCAGCCTTTATCGCTCACGCCTGCTCTTCCAGCGCGGCGACGACTTTTTCCGCCGTGCTTCGGCTTGATTGCGGATTTTGCCCGGTGATCAAGTTACCGTCGCGCACCGAGAAATCGGTCCATTTCTCGCCGTGGACGAAATTTGCACCGCGCAGGCGCAGCGTCGACTCGAGCAAAAACGGCATATGCACATCAAGCCCGACTTCACGCTCTTCTTCATCCGTAAATGACGTGACCGTTTTTCCTTTCACAATCGGCGTGCCGTCTTTGTATGTG
Source organism: Geobacillus sp. WSUCF-018B (assembly GCF_002809985.1). Taxonomy (NCBI): domain Bacteria; kingdom Bacillati; phylum Bacillota; class Bacilli; order Caryophanales; family Anoxybacillaceae; genus Geobacillus; species Geobacillus sp. WSUCF-018B. Next base: position 1,809 of record NZ_PIJF01000115.1, on the reverse strand, counting down.
GCGTTCACCAGCCCTGACGGACCGTGGCAGACAGCGGCGATGATGCGCCCGTCTTCGGCAAACTGCTGCAAGACGTATTGCAGCGTTTCATTGTCGGGAAAATCGAACATCGTCCCGTGTCCACCGGGAAGGAAAATGGCGTCAAACCCGTGTGCATCGTCCTTGCTTAAACGTGTTGTGTTCTTCAGCACTGCTTCCGCCTCCGCCCAAGACGGGTCTTTTTCATTGATGCTGCGCGGGTCAAGCGGCACCTCGCCGCCTTGAATGCTCGCCACTTTCACGTCATACCCTTTTTCTTTAAATACCAAATACGGTACGGCAAACTCCTCAAGCCAAAGCCCGGTTTTATGGTCGTCGGTGATCGTCGTATGGTTCGTCACCACCATGAGCACTCGTTTCGTCATGCGGCAGCCCTCCTTTAGGTTTTGGAATGTTCTCTACTACTCATCATACTTTATGTTGGGCAAAAGAGGAAAAAATATGCTTTGTGAAATGGAAAAGGAATGAATCGCTTAAGATACGTGCCTGTCACGCCCAGGATGACGATCATAATCGTCGGTGGAAGTGCGGCATACCGTTGTCCTTGCAAAAGAGAGGACGAAAACAGCCGCGCCCAATAGTACAACAGGCGTTCTGACATACTATACTGAAGGAAGAAGAGAAATGCAAATGTAGAAATATGGGTTTGTAAGGAAAAGTAAGGAGAGAACGATCGGTGAGCATAGGAGAGTATAATGTTTCTTTGAAAAACTCACCATCGCAAAAAGCTTGCGTGACAAAGACATTGAATTAGAAGACAGCATCATGCACATGTTTCGAAAAAGGTCTAAATGAATTGCAACGGTCTTATAACAGCTTATTAAGAAATTTTTGCAAGTCTTCTGGATCTTGAATAGGATTCACATAATTCAATCCCCATTTTTGCAAACGTACAAAATCTTTATCATTATTGCTAAACAATGTCATTCCTTTTGCAATCGCTGTAGCAGCAATAAGCGCATCCCCTGCTTTTAATGTTTTTCCGGTTTCCATCTTACATTTTCTTCGTAATTCCGCTGCTTTTTCTGCTATTTCGAAGTCCACGTTGTATAGCGTTGATGCCCGAATATAGCTGTATCGCTTATGACGAATGGCTTCGTTCGTTTCTACCTTTTCATATGAAAGAAACTCCATCGCAACAACGCTAGACATTGCGATTTCAAAACCATCGTTTAACAGTTGGGTGAAGAGGTGTTTCACTGGCTCATAGCCCAAATAATGATAAACATAAATGTTATTATCAATAAGTGCGATATTACTCAAGCTCATTATTCCTCCATTCTTCTTCCCGATTAGCCATCTTAAGCAACTCTTTTACATTTTCACCAGCGAGAACGGCACTACCTGCTAAGCTTTCAAAAGCTTTCACTTTATCCTCGGTACTCAACGGTTTCGGCTTCACGATCAATTTATCTGTTTGTTCTTCAATAACAGTCAACTGCAATAAATTCGCTTCCTGTAACGCCCGCTTAACTAATTGAAAAATATGCACGTAGTCGTGGCGCTCATCTTCATTATGATTTTTTAAAATGTCTACATTTCCCATTGCTATCCCTCGCTTTCTGTATATTTTTATTATACCATCTGTAGATGAGCAAATTCACTGACATAAATTGACAACTAAACAAAAAAGGAGACATGAACCCGATTCCTTGGTTAGAATAGATGTATCACCAACTATCCACAAGGAGGTTCATGTCTCATGAATAGATTAGCACATCACCAAGGAATCCACAAGTTTTTCTTCACGCTGGGGTTGACGCTGCAGCT
>NZ_PIJF01000114.1:0-2891 GCF_002809985.1 Geobacillus sp. WSUCF-018B | reverse complement strand
TAGGTTAAGCTAGAAAGGGCGCACGGTGGATGCCTTGGCACTAGGAGCCGATGAAGGACGGGGCAAACGCCGAAACGCTCCGGGGAGCTGTAAGCAAGCGTYGATCCGGAGATGTCCGAATGGGGGAACCCACTGTCCGTAATGGGGCAGTATCCATGCCTGAATCCATAGGGCATGGAGGGCACACCCGGGGAACTGAAACATCTTAGTACCCGGAGGAGAAGAAAGCAAACGCGATTCCCTGAGTAGCGGCGAGCGAAACGGGAACAGCCCAAACCAAGAGGCGTGCCTCTTGGGGTTGTAGGACCGCTCATTGTGGGAGTGAGAAAGGAACGGGGTAGACGAACCGGTCTGGAACGGCCGGCCAGAGAAGGTGACAGCCCTGTAGTCGAAACTTCGTTCCCTCCCGAGCGGATCCTGAGTACGGCGGGACACGGGAAATCCCGTCGGAAGCAGGGAGGACCATCTCCCAAGGCTAAATACTCCCTAGTGACCGATAGTGCACCAGTACCGTGAGGGAAAGGTGAAAAGCACCCCGGAAGGGGAGTGAAAGAGAACCTGAAACCGTGTGCCTACAAGTAGTCAGAGCGCGTTCATGCGTGATGGCGTGCCTTTTGTAGAATGAACCGGCGAGTGACGATGGCGTGCGAGGTTAAGCCGAAGAGGCGGAGCCGCAGCGAAAGCGAGTCTGAAYAGGGCGAAAAGTACGTCGTCGTCGACCCGAAACCAGGTGATCTACCCATGTCCAGGGTGAAGGCCGGGTAACACCGGCTGGAGGCCCGAACCCACGCACGTTGAAAAGTGCGGGGATGAGGTGTGGGTAGGGGTGAAATGCCAATCGAACTTGGAGATAGCTGGTTCTCCCCGAAATAGCTTTAGGGCTAGCCTCGGGATGGAGAGTGTTGGAGGTAGAGCACTGATTGGGCTAGGGGCCCTCATCGGGTTACCGAACCCAGTCAAACTCCGAATGCCAACGACTTATGCCCGGGAGTCAGACTGCGAGTGATAAGATCCGTGGTCGAGAGGGAAACAGCCCAGATCGCCAGCTAAGGCCCCAAAGTGCACGTTCAGTGGAAAAGGATGTGGAGTTGCAAAGACAACCAGGATGTTGGCTTAGAAGCAGCCACCATTTAAAGAGTGCGTAATAGCTCACTGGTCGAGTGACTCTGCGCCGAAAATGTACCGGGGCTAAACGTGCCGCCGAAGCTGCGGGATGACCGTTGGTCATCGGTAGGGGAGCGTTCTAAGGGCGTTGAAGCCAGACCGGAAGGACTGGTGGAGCGCTTAGAAGTGAGAATGCCGGTATGAGTAGCGAAAACAGAGGTGAGAATCCTCTGCGCCGAAAGCCTAAGGGTTCCTGAGGAAGGTTCGTCCGCTCAGGGTTAGTCGGGACCTAAGCCGAGGCCGAAAGGCGTAGGTGATGGACAACAGGTTGAGATTCCTGTACCACCTCCTTCCCGTTTGAGCGATGGGGGGACGCAGGAGGATAGGGCGAGCAGGCGGCTGGAAGAGCCTGTCCAAGCCGCAAGGCTGATCCGTAGGCAAATCCGCGGATTGTAAGGCCAAGCGGTGATGGCGACGGAGTCATCCGGAAGTCCCCGATTTCACACTGCCAAGAAAAGCCTCTAGCGAGGGAAGAGGTGCCCGTACCGCAAACCGACACAGGTAGGCGAGGAGAGAATCCTAAGGCGCGCGGGAGAACTCTCGTTAAGGAACTCGGCAAAATGACCCCGTAACTTCGGGAGAAGGGGTGCTCGTTTGGGTGAAGAGCCCGAACGAGCCGCAGTGAAAAGGCCCAAGCGACTGTTTATCAAAAACACAGGTCTCTGCGAAGCCGAAAGGCGACGTATAGGGGCTGACACCTGCCCGGTGCTGGAAGGTTAAGGGGAGCGCTTAGCGGAAGCGAAGGTGCGAACCGAAGCCCCAGTAAACGGCGGCCGTAACTATAACGGTCCTAAGGTAGCGAAATTCCTTGTCGGGTAAGTTCCGACCCGCACGAAAGGTGTAACGACTTGGGCGCTGTCTCAACGAGAGACCCGGTGAAATTATACTACCTGTGAAGATGCAGGTTACCCGCGACAGGACGGAAAGACCCCGTGGAGCTTTACTGCAGCCTGATATGGAATTTTGGTATCGCTTGTACAGGATAGGTGGGAGCCTGGGAAGCCGGAGCGCCAGCTTCGGTGGAGGCGGCGGTGGGATACCACGGGGTGGGAGACAGTGTCAGGCGGGCAGTTTGACTGGGGCGGTCGCCTCCCAAAAGGTAACGGAGGCGCCCAAAGGTTCCCTCAGAATGGTTGGAAATCATTCGGAGAGTGCAAAGGCACAAGGGAGCTTGACTGCGAGACGGACAGGTCGAGCAGGGACGAAAGTCGGGCTTAGTGATCCGGTGGTTCCGCATGGAAGGGCCATCGCTCAACGGATAAAAGCTACCCCGGGGATAACAGGCTGATCTCCCCCAAGAGTCCACATCGACGGGGAGGTTTGGCACCTCGATGTCGGCTCATCGCATCCTGGGGCTGTAGTCGGTCCCAAGGGTTGGGCTGTTCGCCCATTAAAGCGGTACGCGAGCTGGGTTCAGAACGTCGTGAGACAGTTCGGTCCCTATCCGTCGCGGGCGCAGGAAATTTGAGAGGAGCTGTCCTTAGTACGAGAGGACCGGGATGGACGCACCGCTGGTGTACCAGTTGTCCCGCCAGGGGCACCGCTGGGTAGCTATGTGCGGACGGGATAAGCGCTGAAAGCATCTAAGCGTGAAGCCCCCCTCAAGATGAGATTTCCCACCGCGTCAGGCGGGTAAGATCCCTCGAAGATGACGAGGTCGATAGGTCCGAGGTGGAAGCGTGGCGACACGTGGAGCTGACGGATACTAATCGATCGAGGGCTTAACC
>NZ_PIJF01000113.1:0-2287 GCF_002809985.1 Geobacillus sp. WSUCF-018B | reverse complement strand
ACACTTTTCCGTACAGGGTCTAAGCCACCATTAAGCATAACGTCCTGTTGAACTGTTTGCGCCTATTCTTCATTATGGGAAGAAAAGGGGGATTTTCATCCCTGGGTGGAGGGCAAACCATTGCCCATGGATCTTTTCCATGTATTTCAGCTAACAAACTTTCTCCCCCCTGTCTGTGCCCATACATTCGACAAGTGACAGGATCCGCGTGCAACGAAGCTTCTCCTGTCGCACTCTAATTTTTTAATTGCTTCTCATAACACTTCTTCATCACAACAGATAAATCCGGGTTAATCAAGTCTTGCCCGAGACGTTTTCGTTCCTGACACAGCTTTTCTTCGATAGGTGACAACAGACACTAAAACTATTTCTCTCAACTATATACGTCCCCAACATGAACGGCTACATATCGGAACTCGCCATGTTTATCTTGGTTGATAGTAGAATAATGATGCCATTTCAATTGATATCTCCCTTTAATAAAGATCGGCGCATCACGGTTTTTTTTCGTCCCTGCTGATGCACGTTCCTGCCATTTTAACTCCCCGGTGATGATCCGGTTTTCATGAATGCGAAACTCGCAGTCCACCGTATTTGGTCGCATCGGCTCGGTCCAATACAAATGGTCATTCGTTAGCAGCACAACGATCCCGTATACATTCCTTCTCCCCATTGTTATTCGTTCTAACTTTTCCACTTGCGCCAAAAAATCATAACGACCCTGATCCTGAGCACCGTGGTGCTTCAATTCAATCGTTTGCCCGTTTTGCTTTATCGTGACCCGAGCGAGCTTGTTCATTAAACAAATCGCGTATTGGCGCCCACTTTCCGGTTCTTCCACCCACAAATCGATCAGATAATCATGAAAGCGTTTGTTCTCCTCGACGCGGAATTTTTCTTGAAGCTGAAATTTTAATGACTGTTTAAACGCTTCTTTTGAAGCAAAAAATCGATACTTTTGCGATAGGCGTTCCAATTCCTCGTGAATAGAAAACATCATTTTCCTCCTTCCCTTATCTATAGTTGCTGCCCAAACGGCCGTGTTGCAAGTTCAGCCAATCGACTGCGTAAACTTGCATTTCGGATAATTATTGCAACCTTTAAATGTTCCGTATTTCCCTTTCCGAACGATTAGAACACCGCCACATTTTGGACAACGGTTTTGCTGTATATGTTGTTCCGTCTGCTTTTGCTTCGTTCGAATCGTTTGCACGTGCCGCTTTTTCATTTCTTTTTCTTGTGTCTTATCTTTGGCAAGCACTGTTTCTAATTTTTGAGCTAAACGTTCTTTTGTTTCCCTATCGATCACTTTTGTTTGATGTTGCTCGAGCACTTGTTTCAATTGTTTCGGATAAACCACATAAGCATGGGCAAAATGAGCATTTGATTTAAACTTTGCCCGCGTCAAAAACACGACAACCGAGTGAATCGGAATATGCGCAAACTCCTCCCCAAGCCAGCCTCTTAACGCCTTGATATGCCCTTTGTTCTGCAAAATAGGATTAAGAAATTTTTCTTTTCGTTTATAAATGACTTGCGTCCAATATTTTGACGTTTCATCTCCGAAAATCCAGCCGCTGTAATTTTTCGTTTCGATGACAAACAGTCCTTGATCGGAAAGGATAACATGATCAATTTGCGAAGTTGAACCGTCTTGTTTTGGAATATACAGGTTATGAAAAGCTTTGTATTTTCCGGATGATGTTGCTTCTATATTTTTAATTGCTTTACGGACTTTATATTCTCCATACGATCCAATCCATTCCGCTTCTTTTGACTTGATCCATCTTGCCAATAAGGCAAGCAAACATAAAAGAAGCAGTGTATAGAAAAGATTCACGTTCATCTGCCCCCCTCCCTTTTCACATCCCCCATACCACTTTACAGATTACCTAGGCGATTTCGTTCAATTTTGATAGTGTTATCTTTCCCGTCCAACATATCAGCACGCTTGCTGCCGTAAATGCGAAGCCACGGGGAACCTTTGACCGCCTTCACCGACAGCCGCGCTGTTCCGCGAATCTGTTCTTTTTCGATATCCACGCATTCGAGAAATTCATCCCAGTAGACGATGGCAATCATTTGGTTGTAATCACTTAACTGCTTCTGGCCGCAAATAAAGGCAAAGATAAATTCTTTTTTCTTTGTTGTTTTCCTGATGAATCTTAGTAATTTCTTCGATCTCATTAAGGCCGGTGAATTAATGGGGCATAGACTTCCCACATGTCGAATTTTGGAGGCCATTCTCCCCGCCGTTTGGCGCCAAAGGATGGGAAGACGAGCAGGA
>NZ_PIJF01000112.1:0-2321 GCF_002809985.1 Geobacillus sp. WSUCF-018B | reverse complement strand
CGTAAAGGGTTCTTGTGTGTGGCTTACCGTTCAGCGAACACACACAAGTCGCTTGAAGCCCCCACCTCTAAGCGAAGCGTAGGTGGTGGGTAGTTCACTTCGCTTTATAAAAACTTCGCAAAAAGTATAAGATAGTTTTTAAAGCGACCTTTCTTAGTATGGTCGCTTTTACTTTTTTAAATTAAGGTACCGTCAAGAATTTTGTGTAATACAAGATAAATAGGGTATCTCTGAATTGGATTTGGAATGAATAGGGGACTGATTTTCTCCACACAGGAGACTGAATATTCAGTCTCCTGTGTGGACAGAGGAAATCCCCTTTCTTTGCTTATTTGTTTATTTACAATATTTGGTTAATTGTAGCGTTCTTCAAACATTCGCTCGAGGGCTTCCTGTGCTTCGGCAAATCCTCTTAACTTTCGCCCTGCCCATTTCTCATTAAAATCTTGGATGGTCAAATACACGACTTTTTCCGCGGTTTCTAAACTGCTCAAACTGTTCATCGGTTTTAGGCGTTTCCGAATTTCCTTGATCGTTCGTTCGATGGCATTGGTCGTATAAATCACACTTCGAATACTGCTTGGATAATCCATAAATGTAAGGAGGACATCCAACTCATTGGCCCAAGATTGAACTTCTCTTGGATATTTGCTGGACCATTTCGACTCAAACTGTTGAAACATTTGTAACGCCATCTCCTTATTCGGCGCGCGATAAATCAGTTTGAGATCCTCTGCCACTTCAAATTGATCTTTTTTCCGAACACGATGTAAGGTATTACGTACTTTGTGAACGACACAACGCTGCACATCGGCTTTCGAATAAACCGAGCGAAAAGCTTCCTCCAGCCCCGGAAGACCATCGAATACGCCCAGAAGCACTTCCTTGACGCCTCTTTGGTAGAGGTGTTGAAGAATTTCCTGCCATACATAGGCGCTTTCTTGTCCTCCCACGAAGAAATCCAAAATTTCGCGATATCCTTCTTCGTTCACCCCTAACACCACATAAATGACTTCTTTCTCTACCGTATCGCGGCGAAGTTTCACGTACAAAGACCGAATAACGTTTGGATAGTGGACGATTGTGCCATTTCTCGATGTCTTCCTTCACGACATCGGTAATACGACTGATCGTCGTTGGAGAATAGGCATTTCCTAAAATTCGTTCGATAAACTTGCCAATTTCCCTCGTACTCATGCCACTTTGATACATTTTGATGACGGGCTTCCTCGAGCCAACCAGTATGACGTTGGTAAGGGGCAAACAGCTGCGTTTGAAATTCCCCATTTCGATCTCTTGGGACCAAAAGGCCTTCAATCCGGCCATATTGCGTATCTAGATTTCGTTGATAGTAGCCGTTTCTCATATTCGATGTTCCGGCCTGTTCGATTTCGAGGAAATTTTTCATTTCTTCCCGCATGATCAGTTCGAATTTTTCCTTTACAAACTGACGAATGACGCTTTCCAGTTGATTTGTCCAGTCGACATTCGGTATACTTTTAGACATAGGTAGGGTTCTCCTTTCTCTGGAATGTGTTGGTCCAAATCAGAGAATACCCTACTTTTTTCTTTTGATCTAATAAAATGCTTTACACAAAATTTTATACATCATCTTACTTTGAAAATACTTATTAAGGCATGATATAAAAAATCAACAAAATTATAATATTGATAGGGAGACTAATTAACAAAAACAATCCTATATAATTTTTAGGACTAGGACCTTTTTTTGTTATAGCAAAATACTCAACACCCAAATTACTGATTGTAATTAATAAAACAAAGATGGCATAAAGCAAAACTTTTTCCTTAAACATGCTTGTGAAAAGGGGAGAAAAGATAATTAGAAAAGTGAGTTGCTGAAAAGTGCCTCGAGAAAAAATATCTACCTTTCCACCCAGAAATGCTTTAAAGTCACTTTTGCTCATATTATCCCCCTTACTATCGTAAGCAACCAGCAGCAGCGCTAGCCCCTAACCATACCGCGGCAACACCAGTTCCTATTGCCCAACCAGCTGGACCACTTATTCCAGCAAGAGTCATAAGACCAGTAAACGCAGTAGTATGCGCGAAACCTGCAATGGATGCTGCTCCACAACCGCTGATTTTTTGTATCGATACTATATTATTATTTTGCGTATTTACTTCTTCTAAAATACTTTCTTTTAAGTTTTCACCTTCAGCACTATTTATAACTTTGTTGGCTCTTCACCACAAAATGCACTTGACAATCAGGTTGTTTTCTGATCAAGGGTACAAAAAATGCGAAATTTCCTGTATGGTAAAGGTGACCAAACCATCAACCATGGAGGAAATTTCGC
>NZ_PIJF01000111.1:0-2561 GCF_002809985.1 Geobacillus sp. WSUCF-018B | reverse complement strand
GTGGTGCAGGGAATCATCAAAAAAAGGGATGTATGGATCATATATCCATAGAACTAACACCAAAATCAAAGTTGATTTCCAACCATCACGGATTCAGGATAGAGCCTTTGTGGAGATATTTGTTAAATCGGGAGTAACCACAAGGATCATCCTCTTGAAACCAAACTTACCCCGCATGTTTCTCTATGTAAACTACACGTTTCTAGCTGTCAAAAATGCTAATGAGAAAACAACACTTTCACAAACAATCTACCAAGGCGATAAATAGTTACATACTTTCAAATAATTTCAAAATTTTGGTTAGCATTATTAGTGATTTTTAGTATAATTTTATAAGGTAATTATTTAGAAAATATAGGTTTTAAAAGGGGTATGGAAATGAAGAAGAACGTAATTTCCTTTATAAACATGAAAGGCGGAGTTGGAAAAACAACATTATGTGTGAATTTAGCATATTGCTTAGCCAAACGATTTAACAAAAAAATACTTTTAATAGATTTAGACCCTCAGTTTAATGCCACTCAATATTTAGTTGATCAGGAAACTTACCTCAGAAATATATATGAAAAAGGACAAACAATTTATACTATCATGAAATCAAATTCTCCTGTTGCTGATATGCTAACTGGGCAGGCAAAACCAGAAAAGGTAGATAGGCTAGAATATAATATTTGTGAAAATCTAGATCTAATAGCTGGAGATTTAAACATGCTCTATTTAGATGGTCCAACTGGCGGATTAGATGATCGCCCATATAGATTATTAAATTATATTAATGAAAATGGGTTACGAGAAAGTTATGATTACATTTTTATAGATTGTCCTCCTACCCAGTCTATATATACTTTGACAGCATTTAATGCAAGTGACTATTATATTATGCCTGTTAAACCAGATTTCTTATCAACATTAGGTGTAGACTTGTTTCAAAGAACCGTTCAACAATATAACAAAAATGCTCCAAAGAAAATTGAACCATTAGGTATAGTATTTACACTCGTACAACATTATAAGCACCCAGAAAGAAAGATGAAAGAGATTAGAGAAAAATATAGATTTAATACATTTGAAAATACACTAAAATACTCTATCAAGGTTCCGGAAACAGCAGAGCAAGGAAAGATGATATACGATATGACAGATACTGAATTATCGGATTTAAGGGAAGGAATTGTGAAGTTAGCCGAAGAATTCCTTAATAAGTTCTGATATGGACTGTTGATTGAAAAGGAAGTGAGCACAATGAACGAAGAGATTAAAGACATAATTGAGAGAGCAAGTTACTTTAATAAAAAATACTCGGTGTACAAAACAGAGAATCAAGAGCATTTTATTTACTATTTTATTCTTATTAATTGTTTATCAGAAATTATCCTGTCGAAAAAGTACTTTAAACGTAATAAGGATTTACTTACTTTTCTTGATAAGAAATTTGATATAAAGTTACCAGACTACTTAGAATCCAACAGATCTCTAATATTAGGTAGAACTGTTAAATATATTGCTCAGATTGATGACATAATAAAAATTCGAAAGTATTTGAGTATTATTTATAAATTTTTTAGTGACGATTTCAACAATAAATCAGATACATCTGATTGGTCGTCTGTTATTGATATGCTCGACTTAAAGGGGTAGTAATATATGGAAAATCAAATGGTAGAAGGAAGCTTTCTGAGAGTAATTGAATATTTAAGGAATAATGTTTATAATGTGAAGTTTTTATCTGAAAGTTCGTTAAAGCAAATAAAGAAAGTACACGATGCAGCATATATACTTGCTCAATGGAAGTTAGATTTAGAAAAATGTATGATATCAGATGAAAATTTTTCTGAAATGCTTTCTATTTCTATTCAAATGCTACATGCTTGTGCCTTTAAGGATGAAAAACTGTTATATATTTTGTTAAGAAGCTTGATTGAAAATTTTTTTAAATATAGTAAGAAACATTTTGCAATTGAAAACTGCACCTACACAAACGAATTGTATGAAAGATTCAAAAAGCATGAAAATATTAAAGATAATCAACTTTTAAAACAAAGATATATTAATATTTGGAACTATTATCAATATGCATCTAATTATGTGCACTCAAATACAACGAAATTTCTGTCGTTATATAGCTGTGTTCAAAATTACATAGATAGAGAGGTTGATGACAACTTTCGTAAATGCACAGATCATATAGTCAAGGTAATCCAAGAAATTAATTGTATTTTAATTTTAATACATCCTATGGTTTATCATCAGATGGAAAGATTGACAAGGGAATTAATAATAGGATTCAATTCACAAGAGCTTAAAATACAAATACACTCTCACTTTTTTAACAATCAGTATTCTGATATGCTTAATGGTTAGTTATAAGCAATTTTTTATACAGGCTTAGTAACTCACATTTCGCACCCTAACAAGGTCAAAACAAAGGATTTTTTATTTACTGTAGATGAGCAAATTCACTTACATAAATTGACAACTAAACAAAAAAGGAGACATGAACCCGATTCCTTGGTTAGAATAGATGTACCACCAACTATCCACAAGGAGGTTCATGTCTCATG
>NZ_PIJF01000012.1:0-61941 GCF_002809985.1 Geobacillus sp. WSUCF-018B | reverse complement strand
CACGCCTCAAAGAATAAGGATTGCTTGAAGCAGTCAAACTTCTTTGGAAGCCCCCACTTCAAATTTTCGCTAGAAAATTAAGTGGGGGTAGTTCACTGAATAAGTATTGAAAAATCACGGGAAAGCTGATAAAGTGATAATGTATTAAATTTGAATATTTATTTATATTTAAGTATATTTATGTGACAGGAGAGGAGAACGACCATGGCAAATCCAAAATTGGTGTTGGCCTACTCGGGCGGTTTAGATACATCAGTCGCGATCAAGTGGCTCCAGGAGCGCGGATATGATGTGATCGCGTGCTGCTTGGACCTTGGGGAAGGGAAAGACCTCGATTTCGTGAAAGAAAAAGCGCTCAAAGTCGGGGCGATCAAATCGTATGTCATCGACGTCAAAGACGAATTTGCGAACGAGTATGCGCTCATCGCCTTGCAGGCGAACGCGTTGTACGAAGGGAAATATCCGCTCGTTTCGGCGCTGTCGCGTCCGCTCATCGCGAAAAAACTCGTTGAAATCGCCGAGCTCGAAGGCGCGGTGGCGGTGGCTCACGGCTGCACGGGGAAAGGGAACGACCAAGTGCGCTTTGAAGTGTCGATCAAAGCGCTCAATCCGGATTTGGACGTGATTGCCCCGGTGCGCGAGTGGAGCTGGTCGCGCGAGGAAGAAATCGAATACGCGAAACAGCACGGCATTCCGATTCCGGTTGACCTTGACAGCCCGTTTTCCATCGACCAAAACTTGTGGGGACGAAGCAACGAGTGCGGCATTTTGGAAGACCCGTGGGCGGCGCCGCCGGAAGAGGCGTATGAGCTGACGGCTTCGCTTGAGAACGCGCCGGATGTGCCGGATGTCATCGAGATCGGCTTTGAACAAGGTGTGCCGGTGACGTTAAACGGGAAGGCGTATCCGCTCGCGCAGCTCATTTTGGAGCTGAACGCGTTGGCCGGCAAGCACGGCGTCGGCCGCATCGACCACGTCGAAAACCGCCTTGTCGGCATCAAGTCGCGCGAAGTGTACGAATGCCCGGGGGCGATCACGCTCATCAAAGCGCATAAAGAGCTCGAAGACTTGACATTGGTGCGGGAAGTTGCGCACTTCAAACCGATCATCGAACAAAAAATCGCCGAAGTCATTTACAACGGTCTTTGGTTCTCACCGCTGAAAGACGCGTTGGTCGCGTTTTTGAAAGAAACGCAGAAAAACGTCACCGGCGTCGTGCGCGTGAAGCTGTTTAAAGGCCATGCGATCGTCGAAGGGCGCAAATCGCCGTTCTCGCTCTATGATGAAAAATTGGCAACATACACGTCCGAAGATGAATTTGACCATCAAGCGGCGGTCGGATTCATTTCGCTGTACGGCCTGCCGACGAAAGTCAACAGCATCGTGAACAAGCAAAACAAGGCGTCGGTGCCGACCGGCCAATGAAGGAAAATGAAGGGAACTTCATGAAAGGAAGGAGGAAGTCGCATTCCTCTGCGGCGAGATTCGTGAAAAAGCTTTGGGGCGGACGGTTTACGAAAACAGCGGAAGAATGGGTCGACGAGTTTGGCGCGTCGATCCCATTCGACCAAGAGCTCGTTGAAGAAGACATTGAAGGCAGCCTTGCCCATGTGACGATGCTTGGCGAGTGCGGCATTTTGCCGGCGGAAGATGTCGAGAAGATCAAGAGCGGACTCCTGCGGCTGCTCGAAAAAGCGAAGCGGGGGGAACTCGAGTTTTCCGTCGCGTATGAAGACATTCATTTAAACATTGAAAAAATGCTCATCGACGACATCGGCCCGGTCGGCGGCAAGCTGCACACTGGACGGAGCCGGAACGACCAAGTGGCGACCGATATGCATTTATACTTGCGCAAGCGCGTTGAAGAGATTCTCAGTCTCATCCGCGGGCTGCAGCGGGCGCTTGTCGCTCAAGCCGACAAACATGTCGACACGATCATGCCCGGGTATACGCATTTGCAGCGGGCGCAGCCGATTTCGTTTGCCCATCATTTGCTTGCGTATTTTTGGATGCTCGAGCGGGACTATGAACGTTTTTCTGAGTCGCTGAAACGGATTAACCGCTCGCCGCTCGGCGCCGGGGCGCTCGCCGGGACGACGTTTCCGATCGACCGGCATCGGACGGCGGAGCTTTTGGGCTTTGCCGATCTTTACGAAAACAGCCTTGATGCGGTGAGCGACCGCGATTTCATCATCGAATTTTTAAGCAACAGTTCGATGCTCATGATGCACCTGTCGCGGTTGGCCGAGGAGTTGATTCTTTGGTCAAGCCAAGAGTTCCAGTTCATTGAGCTGGATGATGCGTTTGCGACCGGCAGCAGCATCATGCCGCAAAAGAAAAACCCGGACATGGCCGAACTCATCCGCGGCAAAACCGGCCGCGTGTACGGCCACTTGATGGCGCTCCTCACGGTGATGAAAGGGCTGCCGCTCGCCTACAACAAGGACATGCAAGAAGATAAAGAAGGCATGTTTGATACAGTAAAGACGGTCGTCGGGTCGCTGAAAATTTTCACCGGCATGATTGAAACGATGAACGTGCGCACAGACGTCATGGAGCGGGCGACGAAGCAGGACTTTTCCAACGCGACCGAGCTTGCCGATTACTTGGCGGCAAAAGGCATGCCGTTCCGCGAGGCGCATGAGGTCGTCGGCAAGCTCGTGCTGCTTTGCATTGAGAAAGGCGTCTTTTTGGCCGACTTGCCGCTTGACGTGTATAAGGAGGCGTCGCCGCTCTTTGACGCAGACATTTATGACGCCTTGAACCCGCGCACGGCCGTCAACCGCCGCAACAGCGCCGGCGGCACCGGTTTTGCCGAAGTGCGGGCGGCGCTTGAAAAAGCGAAAGAAAAGCTAAACACCCCGTAACGGCGGGGTGTTCTTTTTTGGCATTTGCCGGCGGCACAGAGAATGGATGCATTCGTTGGGCGCGGAAGGCTATTCTTTCGGTGTCCTGACCACAAGCACATCGCATTTCGCATGGCGGACGATGTTTTCCGAGACACTGCCAATCAGAAACCGCTCGACCGCGTTCAACCCGGTCGCCCCGCAAATGATGAGGTCGGCTTTGTATTTCGGAGCGACGTCTTTGGCGATTTTCACTTTCGGCGAGCCGAATTCGACTGCGGTGTCCACATCGTCGAGTCCAGCGGCGACGGCTTCGTTTTTATACCGTTCCAGAAGTTCGTTCGCATATTGCTCCGACCGTTCGGCGAGGGCGTAATCGTGCGCTTCAACGGTCGTAAAGCCGCGCAAGTCGATGATGTGGGTCAAAATGAGTTTCGCCCCGTTTCGCTTGGCGATTTGAACCGCTTTTTTGAACGCCCATTCCGCTTCCTTCGAGCCATCGACGGCGACGACGATCGTTTGGTAGGTCATGGTCATGTTCTCCCCTCCCTTTGGTTAAAAATGCTATCTCTATATATGGTATACCCATCGCCCTTTGACGAGAAACTAGGCCATATATTGAGATTTTGTGAACAGGGGAGGAAGAGCAATGGAAAAGCGGTATAACGACTGGCAGTACGATGAGGAGGAAGTGCGGACGATCACCGAGCAAATTACCGAGTCGTATGAAAGCGGCATTGTTGACGAGGATGAATCGTATTACGACCCGCGCCGCGAAGTCGGCGAATAGCCATAGCGCCTGCGCGTTATGGTTATTTTTTTGTATTCGCTCCGGTTTGTAGTAAAGTAAAAATGAGACAGCAAATCGCGACGAGGAGGGAGAAGGGTGCGGCACGCCTTGATTACGGCCGGAGCGAAAGGATTGGGGAGAAAAGTGACCGAGCTGCTGCTTGATAAAGGCTACTCGGTGACGGTGAACTACCGGAGCGATGAACAGGCGGTGCGCTCGCTTGCCGAGAAGTACCGCGGCGCCGCTGACCGCCTCCAGTTTGTGCAGGGAGATGTGACGGACAAAAACGATTTAGCGGCGCTTGTGGACGCCGCCATGGAGCGGTTTGGCCGCATTGACTGCCTCATCAACAATGCAGGGCCGTACATTTTTGAGCGGAAAAAGCTGGCCGATTATACGGAAGACGAATGGTACGAAATGATTGAAGGCAATTTGAGCTCGGTCTTCCATTTAGTGAGGCGGACGATCCCGATTATGCGAAAACAGCGGTTTGGCCGCATCATTACGTACGGATTTCAAGGAGCGGCGGATGCCCCGGGCTGGGTGCACCGTTCGGCGTTCGGCGCGGCGAAAGTCGGGCTTGTATCGCTGACGAAAACGATCGCCCTGGAAGAGGCGGAATATGGCATTACCGCCAATATGGTGTGCCCAGGCAACATTGTCGGCGATATGAAAGAAGCGGGGATCGCCGACGCCCGCGTGAGAAGGGATGCGGAAACGCCGGTCGGGCGCCCGGGGACTGGCGAAGATATCGCCCGCGTCATCGCGTTTTTATGCGAGGACGACTCGGATTTCATCACCGGCGCCGTCATTGACGTCACCGGCGGAGCGAACGTCATTTACCGCCACCTTTTCCGTTGAGAACAGCGCCTCCTCCTTTTTTCGTTTGCTTTTGCGCGAAACGGGGCACAATAAAAGGAGAAGCGGGAAGGAAAAAGGAGGAAAAAGTGATGAAGATCGGCATTCCAAAAGAAATCAAAAACAATGAAAACCGCGTCGCCATCACTCCGGCAGGCGTGATGACGCTCGTCAAAGCGGGGCATGACGTGTATGTGGAGACGGAAGCCGGCGCTGGGTCGGGGTTTTCTGACGCTGAATATGAAAAAGCCGGGGCAGTGATCGTGACAAAAGCGGAAGATGCCTGGGCGGCGGAGATGGTGTTGAAAGTGAAAGAACCGCTGCCTGAGGAGTTCCGCTATTTCCGTCCAGGGCTCATTTTATTTACGTATTTGCATTTAGCCGCGGCCGAAGCGCTCACGAAAGCGCTCGTCGAGCAGCAAGTGGTCGGCATCGCTTACGAGACGGTGCAGCTTGCGAACGGCTCGCTGCCGCTGTTGACGCCGATGAGTGAAGTCGCCGGCCGCATGTCGGTGCAAGTCGGCGCCCAGTTTCTCGAGAAGCCGCACGGCGGGAAAGGCATTTTGCTTGGCGGCGTGCCCGGAGTGCGGCGCGGCAAAGTGACGATCATCGGCGGCGGAACGGCGGGGACGAACGCGGCGAAAATCGCGGTCGGTCTCGGGGCAGACGTGACGATTTTGGACATTAACGCCGAGCGGCTGCGCGAGCTCGATGATTTGTTCGGCGACCACGTGACGACGCTCATGTCCAACTCGTACCATATCGCCGAGTGCGTGCGCGAATCGGATTTGGTCGTCGGCGCCGTCTTGATCCCGGGGGCGAAAGCGCCGAAGCTGGTGACGGAAGAGATGGTGCGCTCGATGACGCCGGGATCGGTGTTGGTCGACATCGCCATTGACCAAGGCGGCATTTTCGAAACGACCGACCGCGTCACGACGCATGACGATCCGACATACGTCAAGCACGGCGTCGTCCATTACGCCGTCGCCAACATGCCGGGCGCGGTGCCGCGTACGTCAACATTCGCGCTTACGAACGTCACGATCCCATACGCCTTGCAAATCGCCAACAAAGGCTACCGCGCCGCGTGCTTGGATAACCCGGCGCTGTTAAAAGGGATCAACACGCTCGATGGGCACATCGTGTACGAAGCGGTCGCGGCGGCGCACAACATGCCGTATACGGATGTTCATTCGTTGCTGCAGGGATGAAACAATGAAGATGGAGCCGCCTTGATGGCGATGAGAAAACAAAGCTGTCCGAATCGGCTTCGGGATCGATCCGGCGGACAGCTTTGTTCGTGCGCTTATTCGCAGAAGCTTTTGCCAATGGTTTTTCTCGTTATACAATGATCAATTCCTTCGAAAACGACGTCAACACCTCAACGCCGTTGTTCGTGACCGCGACATCGTCTTCAATGCGCACGCCGCCGATGGATGGGACGTAAATGCCCGGTTCGATCGTAAACACCATGCCGGGAGCGAGCGGGTCGGGGTTGGCGCCATGAAGCGATGGGTATTCGTGGATTTCGATTCCTAAGCCGTGCCCGACGCGGTGGGTGAAGTACGGGCCGTAGCCGGCTTGTTCGATGACGTTTCGAGCGGAGCGGTCGATCTCCTTCATCGCGGTTTGCGGGCGGCAGGCGTCGATCGCCGCCTGCTGGGCGCGCCGAACGGTATCGTACATGAGCCGCTGTTCGTCGCTTGCCGTCTGACAGACGACGGTGCGGGTAATGTCGGAGCAATACCCATCGACGATGACGCCCAAATCGAACAGCACGAAATCGCCCGGTGCGACCGCCGCCGTTCCCGGCACGCCGTGCGGGTCGGCTGATTTGGCGCCTGCAAGCACGGTCGTGGGAAACGACATCCCTTCAACGCCGAGTTTTTTCAGCTCATATTCAATGACGGCGACAAGTTCAAGCTCCGTCACGCCCGGGCGGATGGCGGAGACGCCGATTTCGATCGCTTTGTCGGCCAGTTTTGCCGCCTGGCGCAACACCTTCATTTCCTGCTCATCCTTGATCAGGCGAAGCTGGCGCAGCTTTTCTTCGGCGTCGTGCCACTTGGCGTTTGGAAACAATGCCGAGAGACGCTCGAAACGGGCGAACGACAAATGGTTTTTCTCGATGGCAATCAAGCCGGGTTTTGCGCCGCGCGCTTCGAGATGGCGCCCGATCTCTTCCCATGGGTCGGTGCTGTCGTCGTAGCCGATCACCGTATACCCAAAGCCGCTCCGGCGGGCGCGCGGGACTTCCATTTGCGGACAGACGAGCGCGGGCTCGCTGTCAGGGAAGACAAGCAATGCAAGCAGCCGCTCGTGTGGATCGCAAAAAAAGCCGCTCAAATAAAAAACGTTGGCGCTTGACGTAATGAAGGCAAATGAATCATCATGATGTTGAAGCCATGATGAAAAAGCATCCAGCCGTTGGTTCATCGTTCCCTTCCTTCCTTTTTTCGTGATCGTCCATTTTGAGCGTATCAAGAAACGGGCCGTTTGTAAATGGACAGGCGGGAAAAGAAGGGAATGGATGGGCGGCGGCGAATCATGTGTAGTGGAAAGGAGAGATGTGACGATGAAAATCAGCTACCATGGCCATTCGGTCGTCCGCATTGAGACGAACGGAAAAACGATTTTGATCGACCCGTTCATCACCGGCAATACGACGACCGATTTGAACGCGGCGGATGTGAAAGCGGATGTCATTTTGTTGACGCACGGGCACGGGGATCATGTCGGCGATACGGTTGAAATCGCCAAGCGGAACAACGCCCTTGTCGTGGCCACATTTGAGCTGGCGACGTATTTAAGCTGGCAAGGCGTCGAGACGTTTGGCATGAACATCGGCGGGGCGCGCGAATTTGACTTTGGCACGGTCAAGTTCACGCAGGCGTTCCACAGCTCCGGGTTTGTGACGGACGACAAGCAAATCATTTATTTAGGCATGCCGACCGGCATTTTGTTCACGGCCGAAGGCAAAACGATCTATCATGCCGGCGATACCGGGCTGTTTTCCGACATGAAGCTGATCGGCGAGCGCCATAACATCGATGTCGCCTTTTTGCCGATTGGGGACAGCTTCACGATGGGGCCGGAAGACGCGGCGGTCGCCGCCGAGTGGCTCGGGGCGAAACTCGTCGTGCCGATCCATTACAACACGTTCCCGCCGATCACCCAAGACCCCGAACGGTTCGTCTCGCTTCTACCGTCGGGTGTCGGCCGTGCTCTGAAGCCAGGCGAAAGCATCGAGCTGTAACAGCGGCGCCCTTCCCACTTTGGGAAGGGCGCTTTCTGATGGCCGGCGCGATCGTTGAATCCCCGCTGCTGAGCCCTGTATAATGAAAGTAACAATGCGTAAAGGGTGAAGACCGTTGGCGACCAAACATGAACAAATTTTAGAATACATCCACCGGCTGCCGATCGGCGAGAAAATTTCCGTCCGGCAGATCGCCAAGGAAATGGGCGTAAGCGAAGGGACGGCGTACCGGGCGATCAAGGACGCCGAGAACAAAGGGTATGTGAGCACGATTGAACGCGTCGGCACGATCCGGATTGAGAAGAAACGGAAGGAAAACATTGAGAAGCTTACGTACGCCGAGGTTGTCAACATTGTGGACGGCCAAGTGCTTGGCGGACGTGAAGGGTTGCATAAGACGCTCAACCGTTTTGTCATCGGCGCAATGCAGCTGGAGGCGATGATGCGCTATACGGGCGCAGGGGATTTGCTTATCGTCGGCAACCGGACGAAGGCGCACGAGCTGGCGCTTCAGGCGGGGGCGGCCGTGCTCATCACCGGCGGGTTTGACACGGCCGACCACGTGAAAAAGCTCGCCGATGAGCGGCAGCTGCCGATCATTTCGACGAGCTATGACACGTTTACGGTCGCGACGATGATCAACCGGGCGATTTATGACCAGCTGATCAAAAAGGAGATTGTGCTCGTTGAGGACATTGTCACCCCTGTCGAGAAAACAGCCTATTTATATACAGACGATCCCGTCGAGCGCTGGTATGTGCTAAATCGCGAGACGCGCCATACCCGGTTTCCGGTCGTCGACGACCAGTTGAAAGTGCAAGGCATTGTGACGGCAAAAGACGTGCTGGATGTCGACCGGCAGCTGCCGGTCGAAAAGGTGATGACGAAGCAGCCGATTACGGTGAACGGAAAAACATCGGTCGCATTTGCCTCGCACATCATGGTATGGGAAGGGATTGAACTGCTTCCGGTCGTTGATGACCATAACCGGCTGCAAGGGATCATCAGCCGCCAAGACGTGTTAAAAGCGCTGCAAATGGCGCAGCGCCAGCCGCAAGTCGGCGAGACGATCGATGACCTCGTCACCGCCCAGTTCCGCGAGTCAGGCGACAAAGAAACGCTGTTTCGCTGCACGATCACGCCGCAAATGACGAACTATTTAGGGACACTCTCGTACGGCGTGTTTACGACGATCGTCACCGAAGCGGCGGCGCGGATGCTGCGGGCGTACAAACGCGGCGATTTGGTGATGGAAAGCATTACGATTTATTTCATCAAGCCGGTGCAAATCGACACTACAGTCGACGTGCAGGCGAAGCTTTTAGAGCTCGGGCGCAAGTTCGGAAAAGTGGACGTCGAGGTGTACAATGAAGGCGCCATCGTCGGGAAGGCGATGATGATGTGCCAGCTGATCGACCGGTAATCGACAACGAAAAAAGGATGTCCGCCCTTTGTTGCTGGACATCCTTTCCCTTTCGCTGTGAACGGTTATGGTCAGCTTTGTTTCGCCGCTTTTTCCGCCTCTTCGATCGCCTGCGGCAGATAGTAGCGGTAGGCGCGGTAGCCGGCCCAGACGCTGCCGGCGCCTAGGGCGATAAAGATGGAGGAGATGATATAGGTGACAGTTGTCTGATACAAAAACAACTGGTTGACTCCGAACAAGGCGACAAACAGCCCGAGCGCCATGCTCGATTTCGCCGAGAGGAAGCGGCGCTCCATCGGGCGCTGCGAGCGAACGTAGCGGATTTTATAATAGACGTAAAACGAAAAGGAAAATATAATGAAAATAACCAATACGGGCATGCTGGCTCCCTCCGTAGTCCGTTTCTTTTTCCATTGTACATAGAAGCGCGGAAAAATGCCAGCGGTTGAAAATGACAAGCCATAAAAAGGGGACGAAGTGATGAAAGACGTTTGCCGGGACATTCTTGAAACGATTCGCCAATTTGATACGATCATCATCCATCGCCACGTGCGCCCGGACCCGGACGCGTACGGGTCGCAAGGCGGGCTGGCGGCGCTGCTTCGGGCGTCGTTTCCGGAAAAACAAGTGTATGCGGTGGGGACGGATGATCCATCGTTGTCATTTTTACGTCAAATGGATGTCATTGACGATGGCGCCTATGAACAGGCGCTCGTGATTGTCTGTGACACGGCGAACGAAGAGCGGATTTGTGACAGCCGCTACCGGCTCGGGCGGAAGCTGATCAAAATCGACCACCATCCGAACGATACGCCGTACGGCGACATCATGTGGGTTGACACCGACGCCAGCTCGACGAGCGAAATGATTTACGAACTGTATTTGGCCGGCAAAGACGACGGGCTGACGATGACCGCCGAGGCGGCGCGCCTGATTTATGCCGGCATTGTCGGCGACACGGGCCGTTTTTTGTTTCCGCGTACGAGCGAAAAAACGTTTCGCTATGCCGGAGAGCTCATTTCGTACGGCTTTTCGCTGACGGAATTGTATGACGGGCTGTACCGGACGAGCCTGCCGCTCGCCCGTTTGAGCGGTTATGTGCTGTCGAATTTCACGATCGATGAAGGAGTGGCGGCGGTGAAAATGCCGCGGGCGCTGCTCGAAGAATACGGCGTCACCCCGCTTGAAGCGTCGCAGCTTGTCGGGCTGCTCGGCAACATTGATGGCATCATCGCCTGGGTGTTTTTCGTTGAGGAGGAGAAGGAGATTCGCGTGCGTTTTCGTTCGAAAGGGCCGGTCATCAATGTCGTCGCCAAGCGGCATGGCGGCGGCGGCCATCCGCTGGCGGCCGGCGCGTCGATCGCTTCATGGGAAGAAGCCGACCGCATTGTTGAAGAGGTGAGAGCCGTTTGCCGGGCGGAACGGTAACAGAAGGGGGCGAGAAGGGCGTCATGCGGCGCCGCCCCCTCTTTTGCCGCCTGATGCAGCGTCCGGCGCTCTTGTCGGCGTCGGGGTGTCGGTTTGTTTTGGCTTTTCTCGTTTGTCGGCTGCATGGCGTGTTAAGGGAGCGGCTTCAATTTCACTTCCACAGCCAAAAGGGTGAAAATGGTGAGCGTATGAATTTCCAGCCGGTACGCTTTTTCGTGGATCGTATACGTTTTGTTTTCAATTGCCCGCTTGATCAGCTCGCGGCTGTTGTACACCGTTTCAATATCTTTGGTGATTAAATGGGACAAATCTTCTTTCACACTGTCTTCGATGCGGAACGCTGTGTACGAATCAAGCTTGTATTGCTCGGCGTTGACAAGGTGGACGGACACGTCCTGCACGGTCAGCTTTTTTTTCATTTCTTTGTTGTAATGGATATAGTCTTCTTGCCAAATGCGAATTTCATTTTGCAAGTCGGCGATCTGCTCGTTCAGCTCATTGACGTGCCGCACCTGCTTTTCCTGCAGGACGCCGAAAATGTACAAAAAGACAAACCAGCTGATGAGCGCCCCAATCGCTACGCCGGCGAAAAAACGCTGCCATGACGGATATTGGTAATACGGAGGAATTCTCATGGCGAAATGTGCTCCTGTGTCAGCCACGTAATGATCGCCACTCCTGTTTGCGCG
This sequence comes from Geobacillus sp. WSUCF-018B, assembly GCF_002809985.1. Classification (NCBI taxonomy): domain Bacteria; kingdom Bacillati; phylum Bacillota; class Bacilli; order Caryophanales; family Anoxybacillaceae; genus Geobacillus; species Geobacillus sp. WSUCF-018B. The sequence goes on along the minus strand of NZ_PIJF01000012.1, from coordinate 50,651 downwards.
CCGCCCATGGCGGACAAAATGAGCAAAAACTGCCGCACAATGTCTTTTGTTTCCCCGAGAAACAGCCCTCGCTCGACGACGTAAAACGTATCAAACGTTCCGCCGATGGCGGCGACGACCGCCCAAATGCGCAAGTCGCCGGCAAACCGGTACATGGCCGTCAGCGGCTGGCCGCCGCTCAAAAATGCGCCGAGCGCGCCGATGATGGCGCCGCCAAGCAACACGCCGACCGCGATAAAATAGCTTTGGATCAACGCCGGCAAAAACGCTGCTTTTTCGTCCATCGTTTCCCCGCCCTTTCTTTCTCTTTTACTATGTATATCAACGAATGGGACGGAGCATGCAGCCAATGGAAAAGTTTTCGTCCGCAGACGGATGAATAAGGGAGGGCTGTCTATGACGTTTGTGCACTTGCATGTGTCAAGCGGCTATAGTTTGTTTCAAAGCACGGCCACCGTGGAAGCGCTGGCGGCCAAGGCGAAACAGCTCGGCTGCCCCGCCTTGGCGTTGACCGACCGCAACGTGCTGTATGGCGCTCTGCCCTTTTACAAGGAGTGCCAGCGCCATGGCATCCGTCCGATCATCGGCGTGACGGCCGATATTGCTCTCAGCGGGGACGGCGCCTATCCGCTCGTGCTGTTGGCCGCCAATGAGGAAGGGTACCACCATGTAATCGAAATCAGCACGATGATCCAAATGGGCGAAGAAAAGCAGATCGATGAAGACGCCCTCCGCCGGTTGAGCGGTGGAATTGTCGCCATCACCCCGGGGGCTGAAGGGCGGGTCGAGTCGCTGCTGGCCGCCGGGGAATGGCAGCAGGCGAAAGCGGTGCTCGCCCGCTATCAACAGCTGTTTCCTGGCTGTTTGTATGTGGCTGTCCAGCGCGGCGAGCGGACGCGCGCACCGTACGAAGGAGCGTTGCGGCAGTTGGCGGAAGAAGCCGGGGTTCCGGTCGTGGCGACGAATGACGTCCGTTATGTTGAGCGCGGCGACGCCGCAGCGTGGCGCTGCCTGCAGGCGATCAGGCTCGGCGTGCCATTTGCTGACGTCCAAGAGGATGGCGGCCGTTATTTGGCGGCGCCGGATGAGATGGCGCGCCGGTTTGCCGACTTGCCAGAAGCGCTTGAGAACAGCGCGGCGATCGCTGATCGGTGCGAACTGCACATCCCGTTTGGCGGCTGGCGGCTGCCGAAATTTCCGGTGCCTGACGGCGAGACGGCGGACGGGTATTTACGCCGTCTGTGCGAACAAGGGCTCGCCCGCCGTGTGCCGGGCGCCGATGAGCGTTACTGGAAGCGTCTGCGGCATGAGCTTGATGTCATTCAGGCAATGCGCTTTAGCGATTATTTTTTGATTGTCGCCGATGTGGTTGCCTACGCCCGCCAACGTGGCATTCTCATCGGACCGGGCCGCGGTTCGGCGGCCGGCTCGCTCGTCGCCTATGCTTTGGCTATTACCGATGTCGATCCGATCCAATACGGGCTGTTGTTTGAGCGGTTTTTGAATCCGGAGCGGGTGTCGGTGCCGGATATTGATCTTGATTTTCCCGATGACCGGCGCGAAGAAATGATTCGCTATGCGGCGGACAAATACGGGCGCGACCGCGTCGCGCAAATCATTACGTTTGGGACGTTCGGCGCCAAGTCGGCGCTGCGCGAGACGGCGAAAGCGCTCGGCATTCCCGGGAGCGAGGCGGAGCGGGTTGTGTCGCTTTTGCCGGATAAACAAGGGGTGACGATCCGCCAATGGCGCAGCGAGTCGACCGCGTTCCGCCGCGCCGCCGAAACGGTGCCGGACGGCAAGCAGTGGCTGGATATCGCGCAAACGCTCGAAGGGCTGCCGCGCCATACATCGATTCACGCGGCTGGCGTCATCATCAGCCCTGAGCCGCTTGTGCGCCAAGTCCCGTTGCAGCCAAGCCATGGCGAATGGCCGCTCACGCAATACGCCATGGGGTCGCTCGAGGCGCTCGGCCTTCTCAAAATGGATTTTCTCGGCTTGCGCACGTTGACGCTGCTCGGGCAAATGGTGCGTCTCATCGAACGGCAGACAGGAAAGCCGTTTGATGTGCGTCGCGTTCCGCTTGACGACGAAAAAACGTATGCGCTCCTGAGCGCCGGAGAGACAAACGGCATTTTTCAGCTTGAATCAAGCGGAATGAAGCGTGTGCTTGCGGAATTGCGGCCGTCGGAGCTGGAAGACTTGGTCGCTGTCAACGCCTTGTACCGGCCGGGGCCGATGGACATGATTCCTGCTTATATCCGGCGCAAGCGCGGAGACGAGGCGATTTCGTATATCCATCCTGACCTTGAGCCGATTTTGGCGCCGACTTACGGAGTGCTGATCTACCAAGAGCAAATTATGCAAATCGCCGCCCGCATGGCTGGGTTTTCGCTCGGACAAGCGGACGTGCTCCGGCGGGCGGTGGCGAAAAAAGAGAAGGCGCGTCTCGCTGAACAGCGGGAGGCGTTTGTCGCCGGCTGCACGGCGAACGGCTATCCAAAGGAAGTTGCCGAGGAATTGTACCGGCATATCGTCCGCTTCGCCGATTACGGCTTCAACCGGAGCCACGCGGTCAGCTATGCGCTGTTGTCGTATGCGATGGCCTACATTAAAGCCCACTATCCGCTTTGTTTTTACGCGGCCATGCTCTCGGGCGCTTCCGGCGACCGGGAAAAAACGGCTCTTTACGCTAGCGAAGCAGCGCAAAAAGGGATTCCGCTGCTGCCGCCATCCGTCAACCGGAGCGGCTATCGGTTTGCGATCGAAGGCAAGGCGATCCGCACCGGGCTGGCGGCGGTGAAACATGTCGGCACAGCGGCGAGGCTCATCATCGAAGAGCGTCGGGAGCGCGGACCGTTTGCCGATTTTTTCGATTTCGCCATCCGCCTGTTGCCGAAAGGATTGCCGCGCCCGGCGCTTGAGGCGCTCGTTTTGGCCGGCGCGTTTGATGAAATGGACGGGGAGCGGGCTTCGCTTTTAGCGAGCATTGACGTGGCGGTCGAACACGTGCAATTGGTCGGGCCGTACTTGGACACAGGCGGATTGTCGCTGAAGCCGAAATACATGGATGCCCCCCCGCTGCCGCCGGATGAGCGGCGGAAACGGGAAAAAGAGTTGCTCGGGTTTGCCGTCACCCCACATCCGGCCGCGGTCTGCCGCCCGCTGTTTCAAGCGGCCCGGGCGGTGCCGATTGCCGAAATGCACGGTTCGGCGGCCGTGGTCGGCGGCTATGTGGCCAAACAGCGGAAAACGAGAACGAAACGGGGGGAGGAAATGGCGTTTGTGACAATCAGCGATGAAAGCGGGGAAGTGGAGGCGGTCGCCTTTCCGTCCATTTATGCCCGCGCCTCCGATGAGCTGGCGGAAGGAAACTTTGTGTTGCTTTTTGGAACGGTCGACCGGCGCGCAGGCAGGCGACAGCTCATCATCCGCCGCGCCGGCCTCCTGCCCGTGTCGGCGCTATACATTAACGCGAGCCGGGCCGATGAGGCCAAATTGTCCAAGCTGAAACAGCTGCTTGAGCAGCAGCGCGGCGCTACGCCGGTCTATTTGTATGACGAAGCGAAGCGGACGCTTCTCCGTCTTCCGGAGCAGTACGCCGTCGCGCTCACAGCGCCGCTTGTCGATGGGCTGCTCGCCTTATTCGGCTTCGGGCGCATTGCTGTGAAATAACTTCCCCTTTACTATTTCGCTATTTTATTATATCGTATAACCATTAGGTGGTCAGACCAGTGCGTCTGGCTGCGGTTGAACGGCATGCCGCCCACGCATGGAGTATGGCATGAACCGAAAAGGAGGGGTCTCCGTTCAACGATGAAAAAGTGTACGCCGAGACGTTGAAGCATATCCATCGTCTCGTTGTCGAGGATGGCCTTGTCCCGGGCGACAAGCTGCCGTCAGAACGCGAGCTGGCCGAGCGGCTCGGCGTCGGCCGCTCGTCGGTGCGCGAGGCGCTGCGGGCGCTTGAGTTTCTCGGCCTGATTGAGACGCGGCGCGGCGAAGGGACCTACTTGTGCGAGGTCGGCGGACATCAGCTGATTGAGTTGCTGGCGATGTTTTTGCTTGAAAATGAACGGGCGAAAGCGGATTTGGCGGAAACGAAATGGCTGATCGAACGGCTGCTGCTCGAGCTCGCTTGCCTCCGCTGCAGTGAAGATGCGCTGGAGAGGCTGGAAAAAACCGTTCGCCAAAAACCGACTGATTTCACGCCGTTTTTTCAGGCGGTCGCTGAGGCGGCTGACAACTACTTGCTCATCCGCATTTGGCGGGCGCTGTCTAGGTTTGCCTCCGCCTGTGCGCCCGACCCACCGCTTGCCGACTCGTTTTATGACCAGCTGTTAGCAGCATTGAAAAAACGCGATCCGGCTGAAGCCGCTGCTGTCTGGGAGAGGCACCGGCCTTCGCCGTTGTCGAAACAGAACTGACACCGTTTGACAAACAACCGCTTGCATTTTCGATAAAGTAGTAGAGAGGCGAAAACGCAAAGGAGGAGCTCCCTCGTGTGGAAAGATTTATTTGCCAAAAAGAAGAAGTATGCGTCGCTTCCTTCCGAGCAAGTGAGGCATGAGGTGCCGGAAGGCGTGATGACGAAATGCCCGCAATGCAAAAAAATTATGTATACAAAAGAGTTGGTGAAAAATTTGCGCGTTTGCCTAAGCTGCGGCTACCATCATCCGATGCCGGCGCGCGAACGGATCGAGAGCGTGCTGGATGACGGCAGCTTTCGCGAATATGATGCCGATATGATTTCTGTCAACCCGCTCGGGTTTCCGGGCTACATAGAAAAACTCGAGGAAGACCGGCGCAAGTCGGGATTGAACGAGGCGGTCGTGACCGGCGAAGGGACGCTTGACGGCCATCCGCTCGTCATTGCGGTCATGGATTCCTCGTTTCGCATGGGCAGCATGGGCTCTGTTGTCGGCGAAAAAATCACCCGTGCAGTCGAACAAGCGCACGATAAAGGCGTGCCGTTTCTCATTTTTACCGCTTCCGGCGGCGCCCGCATGCAAGAAGGGGTGTTAAGCTTGATGCAAATGGCGAAAACGAGCGCGGCGCTCAAACGGTTCAGCAGCGACGGCGGCTTGTTCATTTCCGTCATGACCCATCCGACAACAGGCGGCGTATCGGCGAGCTTCGCCTCGCTTGGCGACTACAACTTCGCTGAACCTGGCGCGCTCATCGGCTTCGCCGGCCGCCGCGTCATCGAACAGACGGTGCGCGAAGAGCTGCCGGAAGATTTTCAGACGGCGGAGTTTTTGTTAAAGCACGGTCAGTTGGATGCCGTCATTCACCGCCATGAGCTGAAAGAGACGCTGGCGGTCGTGCTTCGCATTCACGCGGGAGGAGGGGAATCAGGATGGTGGCGGAATTAGAATTCGAAAAGCCGCTTGTCGAGCTGCGCCGCAAAATTCAAGAGCTGAGAGAGTTTATGAAAACGGCCGATGTCGACTTGTCGGCGGAAATCGAGAAACTGGAGGCGCGCCTCGCCAAGCTGGAAAACGACGTGTATGCCAATTTGACGCCGTGGGACCGCGTGCAAATCGCCCGCCATCCGCAGCGGCCGACGACGCTTGATTATATTGGGCGGCTGTTTGCGAATTTTCTGGAATGCCATGGCGACCGCTGCTTTGGCGACGATGAGGCGATCGTCGGCGGCATCGCCGAATATGACGGGCTGCCGGTGACAGTCATTGGCCACCAGCGCGGCAAAGATACGAAAGAAAATTTGCGCCGCAACTTCGGCATGCCGCACCCGGAAGGCTACCGGAAGGCGCTGCGGCTCATGAAGCAGGCAGAAAAGTTTTCGCGGCCGATCATCTGCTTTATCGACACGAAAGGCGCCTATCCGGGCAAATCGGCCGAAGAGCGCGGGCAAAGCGAAGCGATCGCCCGCAACTTGTTTGAAATGGCAGGGCTCACCGTGCCGGTCGTCTGCATCGTCATCGGCGAAGGCGGAAGCGGCGGGGCGCTCGCCCTTGGCGTCGGCAATCATATTCATATGCTTGAAAATTCCACGTACTCGGTCATTTCGCCGGAAGGGGCGGCTGCTATTTTATGGAAGGATGCGTCATTGGCGCAACGGGCGGCGGAAACGATGAAAATTACCGCTCACGACTTAAAAGCGCTCGGCGTCATTGACGAAATCATTCCGGAAGTGAAAGGCGGCGCCCACCGCAACGCTGACGAGCAGGCAAAGGAAATGGACCGCGTGCTGCGCCGGTCGTTGAAAGAGTTGTTGGCGCTTGACGGCGAGGCGCTCGTCCGGCAGCGCTATGAAAAATTTAAACAAATCGGCCAAGTGTCGTTTTTGCAGGAAACGATTCGGGCAAGATAAGGAAAAAGCTGTCTCGACTTTCGGGGCAGCTTTGTTCTGTCCATGAAAAAATTCTGTTCATGTAAGCCGTTTCAACAAGGCGTCGCTGTTGTGTTCCGCCCATGTTCATGGTACATTAGGGTTGTTCAAGAGCGACAGATGTATGAGGTCGGACGTGTTGAATTTGATGCAAATGAGGTGGAATGAGTGAAACGGATTGGTGTGTTGACAAGCGGCGGCGACTCGCCGGGCATGAATGCGGCCATTCGCGCGGTTGTCCGCAAAGCGATTTACCACGGGGTGGAAGTGTACGGCGTTTATCACGGGTATGCCGGGCTGATCGCCGGCAACATCAAAAAGCTGGAAGTCGGCGATGTCGGGGATATTATCCACCGCGGCGGCACGATACTCTATACGGCCCGCTGCCCGGAATTTAAGACGGAAAAAGGGCAGAAAAAAGGAATCGAACAGCTGAAAAAGCACGGCATTGAAGGGCTGGTCGTCATCGGCGGCGACGGGTCGTACCAAGGGGCGAAAAAACTGACCGAGCACGGCTTTCCGTGCGTCGGCGTGCCGGGAACGATCGACAACGACATTCCGGGCACCGATTTTACGATCGGGTTTGACACGGCGCTCAATACGGTCATTGATGCCATCGACAAAATCCGCGACACGGCGACGTCGCACGAGCGGACGTACGTCATTGAAGTGATGGGCCGCCATGCCGGCGACATCGCCTTATGGTCGGGGCTGGCCGGCGGGGCGGAAACGATTTTAATTCCGGAAGCCGATTATGATATGAACGACGTCATCGCCCGCTTAAAACGCGGCCATGAGCGCGGCAAAAAACATAGCATCATCATCGTGGCGGAAGGGGTCGGAAGCGGCGTCGACTTCGGCCGGCAAATCCAAGAAGCGACCGGCTTTGAGACGCGCGTGACGGTGCTTGGCCACGTGCAGCGCGGCGGGTCGCCGACGGCGTTTGACCGCGTGCTCGCGAGCCGCCTCGGCGCCCGGGCGGTCGAGCTGCTGCTTGAAGGAAAAGGCGGGCGCTGCGTCGGCATCCAAAACAACCAGCTCGTCGACCATGACATCGCGGAGGCGCTGGCCAACAAACATACGATCGATCAGCGGATGTACGCATTGTCGAAAGAATTGTCCATTTAAGTCCCGAGGGGAAAGGAAGAAGACACGATGAAGCGGAAAACGAAAATCGTCTGCACGATCGGGCCGGCAAGCGAGAGCGTGGACAAGCTCGTGCAGCTGATGGAAGCAGGAATGAACGTGGCGCGCCTGAACTTTTCGCACGGCGATCATGAAGAGCACGGGCGGCGCATCGCCAACATTCGCGAAGCGGCGAAACGAACGGGCCGAACGGTCGCCATTTTGCTTGACACGAAAGGGCCGGAAATCCGGACGCACAATATGGAAAACGGCGCCATTGAGCTGAAGGAAGGGGCAAAGCTCGTCATTTCGATGAGCGAAGTGCTCGGCACGCCGGAAAAAATTTCGGTCACGTACCCGGGGTTGATCGACGATGTGTCCGTCGGCGCGAAAATTTTGCTTGACGACGGGCTCATCGGCCTGGAAGTCAACGCGGTCGACAAGCAAGCGGGAGAAATCGTCACGACCGTGTTAAACGGCGGCGTGTTGAAAAACAAAAAAGGAGTCAATGTGCCGGGTGTCAAAGTCAACTTGCCGGGCATCACCGAGAAAGACCGGGCTGACATTTTGTTTGGCATTCGCCAAGGGATCGATTTCATCGCTGCCTCGTTTGTGCGCCGGGCGTCCGATGTGCTGGAGATCCGCGAGCTGCTTGAGGCGCATGACGCCCTCCATATCCAAATTATCGCCAAAATTGAAAACGAAGAAGGCGTCGCCAACATTGACGAAATTTTAGAAGCCGCCGACGGCCTGATGGTGGCGCGCGGCGATTTGGGCGTGGAAATTCCGGCTGAGGAAGTGCCGCTCATTCAAAAACTGCTCATTAAAAAGTGCAACATGCTCGGCAAGCCGGTCATTACGGCGACGCAAATGCTCGATTCGATGCAGCGCAATCCGCGTCCGACGCGGGCGGAGGCGAGCGACGTCGCCAACGCCATTTTTGACGGCACCGACGCCGTCATGCTTTCCGGGGAAACGGCGGCCGGCCAGTATCCGGTCGAAGCGGTGAAAACGATGCACCAAATCGCGCTCCGCACCGAACAGGCGCTTGAGCACCGCGACATTTTGTCCCAACGCACAAAAGAAAGCCAAACGACGATCACCGACGCCATCGGGCAGTCGGTCGCCCACACCGCGCTCAACTTGGATGTGGCGGCGATCGTGACGCCGACCGTGAGCGGAAAAACGCCGCAAATGGTGGCGAAGTATCGCCCGAAAGCGCCGATTATTGCCGTGACGTCAAATGAAGCGGTATCGCGCCGGCTGGCGCTTGTGTGGGGCGTGTATACGAAAGAAGCGCCGCATGTGAACACGACGGACGAAATGCTCGATGTCGCCGTCGATGCGGCGGTGCGCTCCGGGTTGGTGAAGCACGGCGACTTGGTCGTCATCACCGCCGGCGTGCCGGTCGGCGAAACCGGTTCAACGAACTTAATGAAAGTGCACGTCATCAGCGATTTGCTGGCCAAAGGGCAAGGGATCGGCCGCAAGTCGGCGTTTGGCAAGGCGGTCGTCGCCAAAACGGCGGAAGAGGCGCGGCAAAAAATGACAGACGGCGGCATTTTAGTCACTGTCAGCACCGATGCCGACATGATGCCGGCGATCGAAAAAGCGGCAGCCATCATTACTGAAGAGGGCGGGTTGACCAGCCATGCGGCGGTCGTCGGTTTGAGCCTTGGGATTCCAGTGATTGTCGGAGTGGAAAACGCAACAACCTTGTTTAAAGATGGGCAGGAGATTACGGTGGACGGCGGGTTCGGGGCCGTCTATCGCGGCCATGCCAGCGTGTTGTAACGCGGACTGAAACAGCCTTGGCCAGTGGAGCCAAGGCTGTTTTTTACAAAGTCGGCCTGCCGACGATAAAGCGCCAAATGTCGCGGAAGACGTTGGCGCTGTGGAGCGTGCGGATGATGACGAGCGCGACCGGACCGGCGATGAGGCCGAGGAAGCCGAGCAGCTTGAAGCCGACAAACAAGGCGATGAGCGTCGCGAGCGGGTCGAGCCCGATCGAGGAGGAGAGCACTTTCGGCTCCATAATTTGCCGTTGGACGAGAACGACGATATACAAAACGCCGAGCCCGATCGCAAACGGGATGTCGCCGCTGATGGCGGCGTAAATGATCCAAGGCACGAAGACGATGCCGGTCCCGAGGTAGGGCAAAATATCGACAAAGCCGATGATCAACGCGATCGTAATCGCGTAATCGACGCGCAAAATGAGCAAGCCGATCAACACGATGACCGTCGTAATCGAAATGAGCGTCGCTTGCGCTTTAATAAAGCCAAACAACGCCCGCTTCAAATCCAAAAACACCGTTTTCCCGCTCGTGCGGGCTTTCGCCGGCAGCCAACGCTGCGCCATCCGCATTAAGCGGTGCCAGTCTTTACTGATGAAAAAGGTCGCCAACAGTGAAAAAATAAATACGGTCGCCGCGTTTGGCAGCCAGGCGATGAGCTGGGGAATGTTTTGCAGCACGCGCTGAATGAATTCGCCGACCGTCGTCGCGATTTGCGTTCCGACCGCCTGAATGTTTTGCATGATCGTATCTTGTTGATCGGCGTTCAAGCTTTTAAACAAGACGGCCAAGTCTTGGTAAAGCGGGATAAGCTGATTGGCGGCAAACGATTCGATGTACGCGACGAGCGCCTGGAATTTTTCCGGCACCACATTGGCCAAATATTGCGTTCCCGAAACGATCTCAGCGATCAACAGCGTCACCAGCCCGGCGACAGCGGCGAACAAGACGATGAGCGTGGCGCTGACCGCGAGCCAGCGCGGCATTTTCACCTTTCGTTCCAACAAGTCGACGACCGGGTTGATGAGAAAGGCGATGAAAAAGGCAATGATAAACGGGTACGTCAATGTTGCGGCATAGTAGGCGGCGGCAGCGCCGAACGCAACGATCGCGATGACGATGAGAAAACGCAAAAAGCGGTCAACATATATTCGGGACAATGTTTCACCCCCACTCGTTTTCCATACTGATATATTACATGTTTCTTTACGAAGAAGCAAAAAGACAAGTTTCAGAGGAAAGGGCGAACAATCATGAACGAACCCGTCTTGTTTTTGCTCGGGCTGCTTTTGGTCGGCCTATTGGCGAAAAACAAATCATTTATTGCCGCGATTGTCGTGCTGCTTGCCATTAAACTCGCCGGCCTCGATCAGCGGCTGCTCCCGTTGATCCATGCCAAAGGCCTCAACTGGGGCATTACGCTCATTACGATCGCCGTGCTGGCGCCCATTGCCTCCGGGGAGATCGGCCTTAAGCAGCTTGCCGGCTCGCTGCAATCGTTGGCGGCCTGGGTGGCGCTTTTATCCGGCATTCTTGTTGCGTTGATCGCGAAAGGGGGCGTGACGCTTTTGGCGAATGACCCACATATCACCGCGGCGCTTGTGTTTGGCACGGTCATTGCGGTGTCGCTGTTTCACGGGGTGGCGGTCGGTCCGTTGATCGGCGCGGGGATTGCCTATATGGTCATAAAAATGGTAGAATATTTTTGAACTGGGGCGGGGAACGTTATTCTTATGTAATGTCTTTTGCCAGGACGATACATTTCCGTTCACAAAAGTCTGATAATTGTTTATAATAGTAGGCGTAAGCTAGTTTTCGGGTCAAACGGCGCCCCCCCCGCCACAGCGCGGCGGCATCCGCGCGGTGATGTAAGCACTTTCGAGAGCGTGCGCTTGTTTTTTGCGCCTGTTTCGAGCAAGCGCTCACCGGCCGTAAAGCGGCAAGCAGGAACGAGGAACTATAAAGAAAAGGGGAGATTGACATGACGGTAACCCGCGGTTTGGAAGGAGTTGTAGCGACAACCTCTAGCATCAGCTCAATCATCGACGATACATTGACGTATGTCGGCTATGACATCGACGATTTGGCCGAAAACGCTTCCTTTGAAGAAGTCATTTATTTGCTTTGGCACCGCGAGCTGCCCACGAAAGAACAGCTCGAGGAGCTGAAACAGCAATTGGCGGAAAATGCCGACATCCCACGCGAGATCATCGAACACTTCAAGCTCTATCCGATTGAGAACGTGCATCCGATGGCCGCGCTGCGCACTGCCGTCTCGCTTCTTGGCCTGTACGACGAAGAAGCGGATGTGATGACGAAAGAAGCGAACTACCGGAAAGCGATCCGCCTGCAGGCGAAAATTCCGACGATTGTCACTGCCTTCGCCCGCGTGCGCAAAGGGTTGGAACCGGTTGCGCCGCGCAAAGATTTGAGCTTTGCCGCCAATTTCTTGTACATGCTGACCGGCAAAGAACCAGACGACATCGCCACGGAAGCGTTCAACAAGGCGCTCGTGCTGCACGCCGACCATGAGTTGAACGCGTCGACGTTTACGGCGCGCGTCTGCGTAGCCACGCTGTCCGATATTTATTCCGGCATCACGGCGGCGATCGGCGCGTTGAAAGGACCGCTTCACGGCGGGGCGAACGAAGCGGTGATGAAAATGTTGACGGAAATCGGCACGGTCGACAACGTCGAGCCGTACATCCGCACGAAGCTCGCCAACAAAGAAAAAATTATGGGCTTCGGCCATCGCGTCTATCGGAAAGGCGACCCGCGCGCCAAGCACTTGAAGAAAATGTCGGAAAAACTGACGAAGCTCGTCGGCGAACCGCACTGGTACGAAATGTCGACGAAAATCGAGGAAATTGTCACGTCGGAAAAAGCGCTGCCGCCGAACGTTGACTTTTATTCCGCTTCGGTTTACCATTGTTTAGGAATCGATCATGATTTGTTTACGCCGATTTTTGCCGTGAGCCGGACATCGGGATGGTTGGCCCATATTTTGGAACAATATGACAACAACCGTCTCATCCGTCCGCGCGCCGAGTACACCGGCCCGGGCAAGCGGGCGTACGTGCCGATCGACGAGCGCGGCTGAAACAAGTGGACAAGGCGGTGAAGGCGAGCCTTCACGCCTTTTCAATAAAAAACTGGCATTGGGGGTTTTACTCGTGACGCAAGGGGAAAAAATTACTGTCACCAATGGTGTGCTCAATGTTCCAAACAATCCGATCATTCCGTTCATTGAAGGGGACGGAACCGGCCCGGACATTTGGGCGGCCGCTTCGCGCGTGCTGGAAGCAGCGGTGGAAAAAGCGTACAAGGGCGAGAAAAAAATCGTTTGGAAGGAAGTGCTCGCCGGCGAAAAAGCGTACAAGCTGACGGGCAGCTGGCTTCCGGATGAAACGCTTGAGACGATCCGCGAATACATAATCGCCATTAAAGGGCCGTTGACGACGCCGGTCGGCGGCGGCATCCGTTCGCTCAACGTCGCGCTCCGCCAAGAGCTCGACCTGTTTGTCTGCCTGCGTCCGGTCCGCTACTTTCCTGGCGTTCCGTCGCCGGTCAAACGTCCGGAAGACACCGATATGGTCATTTTCCGCGAGAACACGGAAGACATTTACGCCGGCATTGAATACGCCAAAGGAACGCCGGAAGTGAAAAAAGTGATCGACTTCTTGCAAAACGAAATGGGCGTGCGCAAAATCCGTTTCCCGGAAACGTCCGGCATCGGCATTAAGCCGATTTCCGAACAAGGGACGAAACGGCTTGTGCGCGCGGCGATCAACTATGCGATCGAACACGGCCGCAAGTCGGTGACGCTCGTCCATAAAGGGAACATTATGAAGTTCACGGAAGGCGCGTTTAAAAACTGGGGCTATGAGCTTGCCGAACAAGAATTCGGCGATAAAGTGTTCACGTGGGCGCAATACGATCGGATCGTCGAAGCCGAGGGCAAAGAGGCGGCGAACAAAGCGATGGCGGAAGCGGAAGCAGCCGGCAAAATCATCGTCAAAGACGTTATCGCCGACATCTTCCTGCAGCAAATTTTGACGCGTCCGCGCGAATTTGACGTCATTGCGACGATGAACTTAAACGGCGACTACATTTCCGATGCGCTCGCAGCCCAAGTCGGTGGCATCGGCATCGCGCCGGGGGCGAACATCAACTATGAAACCGGCCACGCCATTTTCGAGGCGACGCACGGCACGGCGCCGAAATACGCCGGTCTTGACAAAGTCAATCCGTCGTCCGTCATTTTGTCCGGCGTCATGATGTTTGAGCATCTCGGCTGGAACGAAGCGGCGAAGCTCATCATCCAGGCGATGGAAAAAACGATTGCCGCCAAAATCGTCACGTACGACTTTGCCCGCCTGATGGAAGGGGCAACCGAAGTGAAATGTTCGGAATTTGCCGATGCGCTCATCCGCAATATGGACTAATTTAACGAAAGGGATGGCAAAACGATGGCGATGAAACGGAAGAAGATCTCGGTGATCGGCGCCGGATTCACGGGGGCGACGACAGCGTTCCTGCTGGCGCAAAAAGAGCTTGGCGACATCGTATTGGTCGATATTCCGCAGTTGGAAAATCCGACGAAAGGGAAGGCGCTTGACATGCTCGAGTCGAGCCCGGTGCTCGGCTTTGACGCCAACATTATCGGTACGTCGGATTATGCCGACACGGCCGATTCCGACATCGTCGTCATTACGGCCGGCATCGCCCGCAAACCGGGGATGAGCCGCGACGACTTGGTGACGACGAACCAAAAAATTATGAAACAAGTGACGAAAGAAGTCGTCAAATACTCACCAAACTGCTACATCATCGTCCTGACGAACCCGGTCGATGCGATGACGTACACGGTCTTCAAAGAGTCCGGCTTTCCGAAAAACCGCGTCATCGGTCAGTCGGGGGTGTTGGACACGGCGCGCTTCCGCACGTTCGTCGCCCAAGAGCTGAACATTTCGGTGAAAGATGTCACCGGCTTCGTGCTGGGCGGCCATGGCGATGACATGGTGCCGCTCGTCCGCTACTCGTACGCCGGCGGCATTCCGCTCGAGAAGCTCATTCCGAAAGACCGTTTGGACGCCATCGTTGAGCGGACGCGCAAAGGCGGCGGCGAGATCGTCAACTTGCTCGGCAACGGCAGCGCCTACTACGCGCCGGCCGCCTCGCTCGTCGAAATGGTCGAAGCGATTTTGAAAGACCAGCGCCGCATTTTGCCGGCGATCGCCTACCTTGAGGGCGAGTACGGCTATGAAGGGATTTACCTAGGAGTGCCGACGATCTTGGGCGGCAACGGCATCGAGAAAGTGATCGAGCTCGAGCTGACCGAAGATGAAAAAGCGGCGCTGGCCAAATCGGTCGAATCGGTCAAAAACGTCATGCGCGTGTTGGAATAACGAAAAGGCAAAAATTCGGGCGTTGTCCCGAATTTTTGCCCGTGATGACTGAAAGCGCTTTCTAGACAAAGGGGTGGGAACGTGTTGAAAAAACGGAAACCCGGGAGAACGATCGGGGAGATTCAGGTTGGAGAAAAACTTGTCTTTCAGGCGTCCATTGAGGACAAAGACTTGCTTCTTTACCTTGGACTGACCGATGATGCCAACCCGCTTTACATCCAACATGACTACGCTTCGCAGACGCCGCTCGGCCGGCCGGTTGTGCCGCCGATTATGTTGACGGGGATGATTACGTCGGCGGTCTCCAAATATTTGCCCGGTCCGGGAAGCTACATCACCCGGCAGGACATCCGCTTTCTCCGCCCGGTTTACCATTATGAGACGCTCGAATTTTTGCTCGAAGTGACCGGGGTGGATGAGGAAGGCCATTGCGTCACCTTGGCCGTGACCGCGACGCGCGGGACGGAGACGGTGCTGGATGGAACGTTGTCCGTCTGTCCGCCGCACGCCTTGCCGCGCTTTGATGGCCGGGTTTTAGAAAATTTTTGACCGGAATCGTGTTTCGCCGGCGGCCAAAAGCCGGCGACAACGTGCGAGAGACTGTTCCTTGCGGGGCTGCTTGCCCGCCGGGGGAGCAGTCTCTTTATTTTTTTCCGTGACAAATCGCGAGTTATGGTATCATAAGGGCAGAAACTATCGGATGAAACGGAGGAGCGGCATGGAAAAAAAAATTTTAGTCGTTGATGACGAACAGCCGATCGTGACATTGTTGGCGTACAACTTGGAGAAAGCCGGCTTTCAAGCTGTGGCTGCCTATGACGGCGAAGAAGCGCTCGCCAAAGTGGCGTCCGAACAGCCGGCGCTCATCATTTTGGACTTGATGCTGCCGAAGCTTGACGGTGTCGAAGTGTGCAAGCGGCTCCGTCAGCAGCAAATCATGACGCCGATTTTAATGCTGACGGCCCGCGATGACGAGTTTGACAAAGTGCTTGGCCTCGAGCTTGGCGCCGACGATTATATGACCAAGCCGTTCAGCCCGCGGGAAGTCGTTGCGCGGGTGAAGGCGATCTTGCGCCGTACGGAGATTGCACAGCCGGCGGCGGAGGAAGGCGAGCGGCTTGCCGTCGGCCGGCTCGAGATTTTTCCAGAGCGATATGAGGCGGCGATCAGCGGCAAGCCGCTCGAGCTGACGCCGAAAGAATTTGAGCTGCTCCTGTATTTGGCGCGGCATAAAGGGCGGGTGCTGACGCGCGACCAGCTGCTCAGCGCGGTATGGAACTATGATTTTGCCGGCGATACGCGCATTGTCGATGTCCATATCAGCCATTTGCGCGAGAAAATCGAAGAGGACACGAAAAAACCGGCATACATCAAAACGGTGCGCGGCCTCGGCTACAAACTGGAGGAGCCCAAGCGGCATGGATAGCTTGCGCAACCGGCTGTTGTTTTGGCTCATCACGCTCATCGTCACGGTTTTGATCGCCCTCGGTTTGCTGCTTGGACAACTGCTCAAACAGTTTTACGCCGAGACGATGAACAAGCGGATGGAAAAAGAGGCGAAAGCGCTCGCCATTTTGCTTGAAAACGAGCCGCTTGAGCAAATTCGCATCGACTTGCACGACATGGGGAACGAGCTGTCATCGCGCATCACGGTGCTTGACCGAAATGAACAAGTGCGCTTTGACAGTGGGCGCATCGCGGCGATCAGCGATGAAGACCATGAGCGCATCATCCGCACCATTTTGCGCAAACAGCAGTTTCCGCGCTTTTCGGTTATTGAAAAAGCGAACGATGTATACTATTACATCGCTCCATACGGACGCGGCTCGGAGCGGGACGGCTATGTCGTGTTAAGCACGCCGACGAGCTCGCTGAAAAAAGTGAACCAGCAAATTTGGGGCGTGCTCACGAGCAGCCTCGGCATGGCGCTTGTCGTCATGATCGCCCTTGTCTTTAAAATCGCCAACCAATATGTGCGGCCGATTGAAGCAGCGACGAAGGTGGCGTTTGAACTCGAAAAAGGCAACTATGCCGCCCGTGTGCCTGATGGCGAATATAAAGAAGCCGGCATGCTCGTCCGCTCGATCAACCGCCTCGCCCGCAACTTGCAGGAGATGAGCCGGGCGCGGGAAATCCAAACCGACCGGCTTCATACGCTCATTGAAAACGTCGGCAGCGCGTTGTTGTTTATTGACCATCGCGGGCATGTTCATTTGCTCAACCGCACGTTCCAAACCTATTTTCATCTTGAGCCATCCGCCTGCTTGTACCGTCCATATGCCGATGTGCTGCCATACCGCGACGTTGTCCGGCTTATTGACGACATTTTTATTACAGAAACGCCTATCCGCCGGCAAATGCGATTGACGGTCGGCATTGAGCGGAAGCATTTCGACGTGTACGGCGCCCCGATTATCGGCACGAACGCCGAATGGAAAGGGATCGTCGTCGTGTTCCACGACATTACCGAGCTCAAGCGGCTCGAGCAAATCCGCAAAGACTTTGTCGCCAACGTGTCGCACGAGTTGAAAACGCCGGTGACGTCGATCCGCGGATTCGCTGAGACGCTGCTTGACGGGGCGATGAAAGACGAAGCGGCGCTTGAGCATTTTTTGACCATCATTTTAAAGGAAAGCGAGCGGCTGCAGACGCTCGTTGAGGAACTGTTGGACTTGTCGAAAATCGAGCAGCACGGATTTCAGCTGCAACTCGAAGACGTGGATATCGCTCAAGTCATCGCCGAAGCGGCTGCTGTGTTTCGCCAAAAAGCGGCGGAAAAACAAATTGATTTGCATATCGAATCGCCATCCGGGCTTGTCATCCGCGGTGACAGAAATCGGATGAAGCAAATTTTGCTGAACTTGCTCGCCAACGCCATCACGTATACGCCGGAGCACGGACGGGTCGCTGTCGAGGCGGAAGAGACGAAGAAAGAAGTGCTGATCCATGTGAAAGACACCGGAATCGGCATTGAGGAAAAAGAAATCCCGCGCATTTTTGAGCGTTTTTACCGCGTCGACAAGGCGCGCAGCCGCGATTCCGGCGGAACGGGGTTGGGCCTGGCGATTGTGAAACATTTGGTTGAGGCTCACCATGGATATATTACCGTAGCGAGTAAAGTGGGGCGCGGCACCGTGTTCACGATCCATTTTCCAAAGCCGGGGCGGTAGCCGGCTTCTTTTTATGGCCGCCCGCCGGCGTGGTACAATAGAACAAGGAACGTCCGAGGAGGGATGATGTTGAAAAACAAGCTCGTCTTAATTGACGGCAACAGCGTGGCGTACCGCGCCTTTTTCGCGTTGCCGCTTTTGCATAACGATAAAGGGATTCATACGAACGCAGTCTACGGGTTTACGATGATGTTAAACAAAATTTTGGCGGAAGAGCAGCCGACCCACATTCTCGTGGCGTTTGACGCCGGGAAAACGACGTTCCGCCATGAAACGTTCCAAGACTATAAAGGCGGGCGGCAGCAGACGCCGCCGGAACTGTCGGAACAGTTTCCGCTGCTGCGCGAATTGCTCAAGGCGTACCGCATCCCCGCCTATGAGCTCGACCATTACGAAGCGGACGATATTATCGGAACGATGGCGGCGCGGGCTGAGCGGGAAGGGTTTGCAGTGAAAGTCATTTCCGGCGACCGCGATTTAACCCAGCTTGCTTCCCCGCAAGTGACGGTGGAGATTACGAAAAAAGGGATTACCGACATCGAGTCGTACACGCCGGAGACGGTCGCGGAAAAATACGGCCTCACCCCGGAGCAAATTGTCGACTTGAAAGGATTGATGGGCGACAAATCCGACAACATCCCTGGCGTGCCCGGCATCGGGGAAAAAACAGCCGTCAAGCTGCTCAAGCAATTCGGCACGGTCGAAAACGTACTGGCATCGATCGATGAGATCAAAGGGGAGAAGCTGAAAGAAAATTTGCGCCAATACCGGGATTTGGCGCTTTTAAGCAAACAGCTGGCCGCTATTTGCCGCGACGCCCCGGTTGAGCTGACGCTCGATGACATTGTCTACAAAGGAGAAGACCGGGAAAAAGTGGTCGCCTTGTTTCAGGAGCTCGGATTCCAGTCGTTTCTCGACAAGATGGCCGTCCAAACGGATGAAGGCGAAAAGCCGCTCGCCGGGATGGATTTTGCGATCGCCGACAGCGTCACGGACGAAATGCTCGCCGACAAAGCGGCCCTCGTCGTGGAGGTGGTGGGCGACAACTATCACCATGCCCCGATTGTCGGGATCGCCTTGGCCAACGAACGCGGGCGGTTTTTCCTGCGCCCGGAGACGGCGCTCGCCGATCCGAAATTTCTCGCTTGGCTTGGCGATGAGACGAAGAAAAAAACGATGTTTGATTCAAAGCGGGCGGCCGTCGCGTTAAAATGGAAAGGAATCGAACTGCGCGGCGTCGTGTTCGATCTGTTGCTGGCCGCTTACTTGCTCGATCCGGCGCAGGCGGCGGGCGACGTTGCCGCGGTGGCGAAAATGCATCAGTACGAGGCGGTGCGATCGGATGAGGCGGTCTATGGAAAAGGAGCGAAGCGGACGGTTCCTGATGAACCGACGCTTGCCGAGCATCTTGCCCGCAAGGCGGCGGCCATTTGGGCGCTTGAAGAGCCGTTGATGGACGAACTGCGCCGCAACGAACAAGATCGGCTGCTCGTCGAGCTCGAACAGCCGCTGGCTGGCATTTTGGCCAATATGGAATTTACTGGAGTGAAAGTGGACACGAAGCGGCTTGAACAGATGGGGGCGGAGCTCACCGAGCAGCTGCAGGAGGTCGAGCGGCGCATTTACGAACTCGCCGGCCAAGAGTTCAACATTAACTCGCCGAAACAGCTCGGGACGGTTTTATTTGACAAGCTGCAGCTCCCGGTGTTGAAAAAGACAAAAACCGGCTATTCGACTTCAGCCGATGTGCTTGAGAAGCTTGCACCGCACCATGAAATCGTCGAACATATTTTGCATTACCGCCAACTCGGCAAGCTGCAGTCAACGTATATTGAAGGGCTGCTGAAAGTGGTGCACCCCGTGACGGGCAAAGTGCACACGATGTTCAATCAGGCGTTGACGCAAACCGGGCGCCTCAGCTCCGTCGAACCGAATTTGCAAAACATTCCGATTCGGCTTGAGGAAGGGCGGAAAATCCGCCAGGCGTTCGTGCCGTCGGAGCCGGACTGGCTCATCTTTGCGGCCGACTATTCGCAAATCGAGCTGCGCGTCCTCGCCCATATCGCGGAAGATGACAATTTGATTGAAGCGTTCCGGCGCGGGTTGGACATCCATACGAAAACAGCCATGGACATTTTCCATGTGAGCGAAGAAGACGTGACAGCCAACATGCGCCGCCAAGCGAAGGCCGTCAATTTTGGCATCGTGTACGGCATTAGTGATTACGGTCTGGCGCAAAACTTGAACATTACGCGCAAAGAAGCGGCTGAATTTATTGAGCGATATTTTGCCAGTTTTCCAGGTGTAAAGCAATATATGGACAACATTGTGCAAGAAGCGAAACAAAAAGGGTATGTGACGACGCTGCTGCATCGGCGCCGCTATTTGCCCGATATTACAAGCCGCAACTTCAACGTCCGCAGCTTCGCCGAGCGGACGGCGATGAACACACCGATTCAAGGGAGCGCCGCTGATATTATTAAAAAAGCGATGATCGATCTAAGCGTGAGGCTGCGCGAAGAACGGCTGCAGGCGCGCCTGTTGCTGCAAGTGCATGACGAACTCATTTTGGAGGCGCCGAAAGAGGAAATCGAGCGGCTGTGCCGCCTCGTTCCAGAGGTGATGGAGCAAGCCGTCGCACTCCGCGTGCCGCTGAAAGTCGATTACCATTACGGTCCGACGTGGTACGACGCCAAATAAAAGCGGCCTGCCCGCCAGCTGCTCGGTTTTTCACGGGGCCGCGCAATGAGCTGTTGCTTTAAAACAGGTGCACGAACAGGAAAAGGAGGGAGGCGCCATGCCGGAACTGCCGGAAGTGGAAACGATCCGCCGCACGCTGTTGCCGCTTGTCGCTGGCAAAACGATTGAAGAGGTGCGGGTGTTTTGGCCGAATATCATTCGTCATCCGCAAGACCCGGCGGCGTTTGCTGCCAGGCTGGCCGGGCAGACGGTGCGCGGCATCGATCGGCGCGGGAAATTTTTGAAATTTTTGCTTGACCGGGATATGCTCATCTCCCATTTGCGTATGGAGGGGCGCTACGCGGTCGCCCAGTCCGATGAGCCGCTTGAACCGCATACGCACATTGTGTTTCGTTTTACAGACGGCAGTGAGCTTCGTTATCGCGATGTACGCAAATTCGGAACCATGCACGTGTACGCGAAAGAGGAAGCAGACTGCCGGCCGCCGCTCGCTCAATTAGGGCCGGAACCGCTGTCCCCAGCGTTTTCTCCGGCGGTGTTGGCCGCAAAAGCGGCGAAAACAAAGCGGACGGTGAAAGCGTTGTTGCTTGATCAAACGGTCGTGGCCGGGTTTGGCAACATTTATGTCGACGAAGCGCTGTTTCGCGCCGGCATTCTCCCTGGACGGCCGGCTGCTTCGCTGACGGATGAAGAACTTGCACGGTTGCACGAAGAAATGGTGGCGACGATCGGCGAGGCGGTCATGAAAGGGGGAAGCACGGTGCGCACGTATGTGAATACGCAAGGAGAAGCCGGAACGTTCCAGCATCGCCTGTTCGTATACGGCCGCAAAGGGGAGCCGTGCAAACGGTGCGGCGCCCCGATTGAGAAAATGGTTGTCGCCGGCCGCGGCACGCATTATTGCCCGCGTTGCCAACGCTAGGCAGCAGACAAAAAAGGAGGGGTGACGAATGGCATTCACGATCGGATTAACCGGTGGAATTGCGAGCGGCAAAAGCACGGTCAGCGCGATGATGCGCGAGCTCGGCCTTCCGGTCATCGATGCGGATGAGGCGGCGCGCGCCGTCGTCCGCCCGGGGGAGGAGGCGTACCGGCAAATCGTCGCTGCATTCGGTCCGGGCATTTTGCGGGCGGACGGCGAAATCGACCGAGCCAAACTCGGGGCGATCGTCTTTAACGACGAACAACAGCGGAAAGTGCTCAACGCCATCGTTCACCCAGCGGTGCGGAAAAAAATGCTGGCTGAAAAAGAAGCGCACATCCGCTCCGGAGCGAAGACCGTCGTCCTAGATATTCCGCTGTTATTTGAAAGCGGGCTGACTCATTGGGTGGATAAAGTGCTTGTCGTGTACGTCGACGATGACGTTCAGCTCCGCCGGCTCATGGCGCGCAACGGTTTCACCGAAGAGGAAGCGCTCGCCCGCATCCGCTCCCAGTGGCCGATGGCGGAAAAAGTGAAACGGGCCGATGCGGTGATTGACAACAACGGGACGATCGAAGAGACACGCCGGCAGTTGCTGGCCATTTTGCATCAATGGGACGCCTTGGGAAAATAGGCGTCTTTTTTGCTGCGTTTTATTGATTTTGTTCTCCACATTTCATAAAAATATGATATACTATTTATGCGGATGAAAATAAATAGTATAACATATATGAGAGGAGAACAAGGTGAATGAAGGCGAAAGTGGCGATTAACGGATTCGGACGAATTGGACGGATGGTATTCCGGAGAGCCATCAATTCTCCCGACCTTGAAATTGTGGCGGTGAATGCCAGCTATCCGCCGGAAACGTTAGCCCATTTGGTGAAATACGACTCCAACCACGGCAAATTCGACGGCGATGTCACCGCTTTGGAAGACGGATTGCTTGTCAACGGCAAAAAGGTGAAATTGCTGAACTCGCGCGATCCGCAACAATTGCCGTGGAAAGAGCTTGATATTGATATTGTGATTGAAGCGACCGGCAAATTTAACGCCCGCGAAAAGGCAAGCCTTCACTTGGATGCTGGGGCGAAACGCGTCATTTTAACCGCTCCGGGCAAAAATGAGGATGTGACGATTGTCGTCGGCGTCAATGAACAGATGTTGGATATTGACCGTCATTTTATCATTTCCAACGCTTCGTGCACGACGAACTGCCTCGCCCCGGTCGTGAAAGTGCTTGATGAAGCGTTCGGAATTGAAAACGGCCTGATGACAACTGTTCATGCTTATACGAACGATCAAAAAAACATCGACAATCCGCATAAAGATTTGCGCCGCGCCCGTTCATGCGCCCAGTCGATCATCCCGACGACGACGGGAGCCGCGAAGGCGCTCGGGCTGGTGCTGCCGCATTTAAAAGGAAAGCTTCATGGCATGGCGTTGCGCGTTCCGACGCCGAACGTGTCGCTTGTCGATTTGGTCGTTGACGTCAAGCGGGATGTGACGGTCGAGGAAGTGAACGAAGCTCTTCTCCGCGCAGCCAATGGTCCGCTGAAAGGCATTTTGGATTTCACGATGGAGCCGCTTGTGTCGATCGATTTCAACACGAACCCGCATTCGGCGATCATTGACGGTTTGTCGACAATGGTGATTGACGGCCGGAAAGTGAAAGTGCTCGCCTGGTACGACAACGAGTGGGGCTATTCGTGCCGCGTCGTCGACTTGGCCAGCCTTGTCGCCGCCAAAATGAATGAGCGTCTTCATGTGAGCGCTTAAGCAGTTTTTCTTCCAATCTCGCAATCGTGAAAAGATGCGCAAAGCGTCCGATCCGCCCGTGTGGCGGTGTGGGCGCTTTTTCCTTTTGGCATGCGAAAAATTAAAAAAGCCTGTTGCAAAAACCCCCTAAACAAAGTATACTATGTTTCGTGAACTTCTTAACGGCAAAGGTAATGTGACTACTTAAAGGGTTAGGACCTCTTAGGACTAACTTTCCCCCGTGGTAGTTATACATGCCATTTTGCAACCTACAAATCTGTTTTTTATTTGAGAAAATTGGTTAAAAGGGGGACTTTCGCATGGATACGATGGGTCGTCACGTTATCTCGGAACTTTGGGGATGCGACTTTGACAAACTGAACGATATGGACTTTATTGAAAAAACGTTTGTAGACGCCGCATTAAAGTCGGGAGCGGAAATTCGCGAAGTCGCGTTCCATAAATTCGCTCCGCAAGGTGTAAGCGGGGTCGTCATTATTTCCGAATCCCATTTAACGATTCATACGTTTCCGGAACACGGCTATGCCAGCATTGATGTGTATACATGCGGCCATTTAGACCCGACCATCGCCGCGGATTACATCGCCGAAAAGCTTGGCGCGCAAACGCGGGAAACGATTGAGCTGCCGCGCGGCATGCGCCCGATTGAAGTGAAAAAGGCGCACGCGCTGTAATTCCATAACAACGGAAGCAAAAGGAGCGTAAACAGGACGCTCCTTTTTTTACGCTTTCGGCGGTGCCATGGCGGCCAAAATCATGGTATGATGGTGAAAAAAAGAACGATTAGGGAGACGTGGCTATGAGCATGTGGAAAAAGTTGAAGTATGCGTTGACGAACCATTGCGAAACGCGGGAAAACCATGAGGACGCCGAGCTCCGGAGCCATTACTACAAAGCGGCCCACCGCGCTGTCATCGACGCGGTGAAAGAGCTGCTCGCTTCGCTGCCTGACGCCGAGCTGCTTTCCGTTTCCGAAGAGCGCGGCGAGCTTTGCGCCCAAACGCGGCGCGGCCCCAAGCTGTTTATCGTCGCCACCGTCATTTCCGTCCGCCCGTTTGAAACGGCGGTGGACTTTTCGGTGACGACCGAGGCAAAGTTCTTGCCGTTTGATTTTGGCCGCAGCCGGGCGGTCATCCTTGAGTTATACCGGAAGCTTGACGGCCGCCTGCCGTATATTGGTTCTGGCCTCAATAGCTGACTATGGCTTGTCTGCCCTCTGCCATTCCGGTATGATAGAAGATAAGAAGAGGAACGGAGTGGATGTTATGCGATGTCCGTCATGCCATCACCAAGGCACGCGCGTGCTTGACTCGCGCCCTGCCGAAGAAGGCCGCTCGATTCGCCGCCGGCGCGAGTGCGAACAATGCCACTATCGATTTACGACGTTTGAGCGGGTCGAGGAACCGCCGCTGATTGTCGTCAAAAAAGAAGGGACGCGCGAGGAGTTCAGCCGGGAAAAAATTTTGCGCGGTTTGATCAAAGCGTGTGAAAAACGGCCGGTGGCGCTTGAGCAATTGGAAAAAGTGACGCAGGAAATCGAGCGCGAGCTGCGCAGCCAAGGCGTATCGGAAGTAAAAAGCGAAACGATCGGCGAAATGGTCATGGAGCGGCTGTCGCGCATCGATGAGGTGGCCTATGTCCGCTTCGCTTCCGTCTATCGGCAGTTTAAAGATATCAACGTATTTATCGAAGAGCTAAAAGAGCTGATTAAAAAAGGACAACGGTAAAAGGGCTCGGGCGGGAATGCGGCAGGCCCTTTTTTCAGCTTATTTTTCGGCCGGGAAGGCGAGAGGTGGATGGAAACGAATATGGCAGAATGGAAGGTCGGAGCGATGCCACACCATTGGAAAGAGTTGTTGGCCGTTGATCGGTATATGGTGCAAAGCCGCACTGCGCTGCACGATGCGGACCGAAAAGTGTTGACTATGCTGTATCAGCCGCTGATCGGCCATCGTGCGCTCGCCTTATATATGACGCTTTGGGGGGAGCACGAGCTGCTTGGCGGCCGGGAAGCGACCCACCATCGGCTTATGGCGCTCATGCAGTGCGGCCTGCCGGACATTTACAGCGAGCGGCTGAAGCTCGAAGGCATCGGGCTGCTGAATACGTACGTCCACGCCCCCGAGGCGGAAGAGCCGAAGCAGTTTGTGTATGAGCTGCGCCCGCCGCTGGCGCCGGATCAATTTTTCCGCGACGAAATGCTCGGCGTCTTTTTGTACCGGCAAGTCGGCCGTCATATGTTTGCCCAGCTGAATGACTGTTTTGCCTGCCCGGTTGTGGATGAGACAAAGTTCACCCGGGTGACGCGCGCGTTTTCGGACGTATTTTCGTCCGTTCATGCTGAACAAATCGTCGCGGGATTCAATGAAGAGGCCGGGCGCGAGCTCGAGCCGCCGGATGGAAAAGTGCACATGGGGCGGGACGAGGCGTCGTATGCGCTCGATGACGGCGTGTTTGATTTTGAGCTGTTTTTTGCCGGCTTGTCGAAACAGATGGTGCCGCGCCGGGCCGTAACCGCGAAAGTGAAAGAAGCGATCAAAAAGTTGGCATTTTTGTACGGCATCCCGCCGCTGGAAATGCAAAAAATTGTCCTCGGCGTCATCGATCCGGCATACGAGATTGACATTGACGCCCTGCGCCGGGCGGCCCGGGAGTGGTATGAGCTCGAGCACGGCGGCGCCGCCCCGCGCCTTGTCGAACGGGTGCAGCCGCTCGCTTACCGGACGATGGAACACATCAAGCCACGCACAAAAGAGGAGGCGTTGATGAAGCAGCTCGAGACGATCTCCCCGCGCCAGCTTCTGAAGGAAATTTCCGGGGGAGCGGAGCCGTCGCTCGCCGATTTGCAATTGATCGAAGATATTATGTTTCAACAGCAGCTTCTTCCGGGCGTCGTCAATGTGCTGATTTATTACGTCATGCTGCGGACGAATATGAAACTATCGAAAAAATATGTCGAGAAAATCGCCAGCCATTGGGCGCGCAAAAAGGTGCGCACCGTCAAAGAGGCGATGGAGCTGGCTAAAGAGGAAGCAAAGACGTACCAAAACTGGGCGAATGAAAAAGAAAAAGGGACGCGGACAGTGCGCAAAGTCGTGCGCACCGAAATCGTCCCCGACTGGCTGAACATGGATTACAGCCAGCCGGATGATGACGACTTTGATGTGGAACAGGCGCGCAAAGAGCTCGAGGAACGGCTGAAAAAATACCGTGATGGATCGTAGGTGTAAAGGCGATGGAACGAGTAAATCAACTGTTGCAGCGGCTGTTCGGAAACGAAGGGTTCCGGCGGCGCTATGAACAAATGCGGCGCTATATTTTGACGCATCCGGACGTGCAGCCGTTTTTGCAGGCGCACGAGCAGCAGCTGTCGCGCGATGCGGTGGACCGAAGTTTAATGAAGCTGTACGAATTTATCGAGCAACATGGCCATTGCCGCCAGTGCCCAGGGCTCGAGCAATGCCCAAATATGCTGCCGGGGTATCATCCGAACTTGGTGGTCGCCGGCGGGCGAATTGACGTTGAATACGACCGCTGCCCGAAAAAAGTGCAAGATGATGAACGGAGAAGGCAGGAAGCGCTCATTCAAAGCATGTTCGTGCCGCGGGAAATTTTGCAAGCTTCGCTGTCGGATGTGGATCTTAGCGACGATGGGCGCATTAAAGCCATCCAGTTTGCAGAGAAGTTCGTGACGGAGTACGAGCCGGGGAAAAAAATGAAAGGATTGTACTTGTACGGGTCGTTCGGCGTCGGCAAAACGTATTTGCTCGGGGCGATCGCCAATGAACTGGCGAAACGGAACATTCCGTCGCTCATCGTCTATGTGCCGGAGCTGTTTCGCGAGCTGAAGCATTCATTGCAAGATCAGACGATGAACGAAAAGCTCGATTATGTGAAAAAAGTGCCGGTGCTCATGCTCGATGACCTTGGAGCGGAGGCGATGTCGAGCTGGGTGCGCGACGATGTGCTCGGCCCAATTTTGCAATACCGGATGTTTGAAAATTTGCCGACCTTTTTCACCTCCAACTTTGATATGAAGCAGCTCGCCCACCATTTGACGTATTCGCAGCGCGGCGAGGAAGAAAAAGTGAAAGCCGCCCGCATTATGGAGCGGATCCGCTCACTCGCGCACCCGGTTGAAATTACCGGGCCAAACCGCCGCGAATGATGGATAAGCGGTCAAACGGCGCGCTTAAGGCGTCCCCTGACGCAAGGGGGCGCCGTTTTTCTGCGCTGGGGCGGAAAGGATGCATTCTCCGCCAGCCGCCAAGGAGCGGGGCATCTTGGCGAATGAACCCGTTGCGAATGTCTGTGCGCTCCGTCCGCCGCAGCCCTGTAGGCGGGAAACGTTGGACGTTTTGCGCTTTTTTAGTCTAAACAGCTGATTGTCCCCATATATATAAACCAAGCGTTGATCTCGGAGAAGGGGGGACAGCGGGTGATCGAAATCCATTTTGACAAGGCAAGCGAGGCGGAGAAACTGTTTTGGCTGCTGAATGAACGGAAACGGGATGCCTGTCCGCTGTTTCACGCCGCTTACGACGGAAACAAGATCGTGGCGGTTTACATATACGGCGACGAGAAGCACGTGCTCGAGACGTATATCATACCAGCCATGACTGCATTTGTGCAGTCTGTCCTCGAAGACCGGCTGTTGTTGTCGATCATTTCCGGTGTCTTTTATTTTCGCGACCGCGAGGAACAGCAGCAAATTTTGGCGCTCGCCCATTCGTTTTTGGACGGTGAACGGCGCGATTATCAGAAAGGGGCGGAGTTTGCTGCTTCGCGCATGGCGCTGCTGCGCGAGGCGTTCGCTTCGTTTTTGCGCGACGGGCTGTCCTTCTCGTTTTCGTCGTTTGTCACCTTTCGGCTGAAGCCGTACATCGAGCGGCTTGAACATTATGTCGGGCTCGCGATTGACGAGTACAAATTGGAGCAAGAGTATCAAACTTTCGTGCAAATGCTGCGCGAATGCCTGGTTGGCCGGACGCCGCAATGGCCGCGCCTGTATTTGGTGCACGACCCGCCGCACTTCGTGTTTTACGACCGCCACCGCCGCGAGCTGTCGGCGGCGGAAGTGAAACAGCTGATCGACCGCCATCTCGTCGTCAGCCAGCCGATGTATATCGATTCTTCGGTGCTCGCGCCGCTTGTCTCGCTTGCTCCGGCGGAAATTGAGCTGTATACCGACCACCCGGATGACGGCATGGTGCAGACGCTGCAAAACGTGTTTCAAGAGCGGCTTCGCCTCCGCCGCCGCGCTGATTTTTCCCGCTTGTTTGTCGCCAGCGCCGGAAATGGGGAAGAATCTTGATTTTTCTTTTCGGTTCCGCTATAATATCGTACATGAATAACCGCATAGACAAGCGATGACGAGGATATGGGTGCATTTTTACGGTTTCCAGAGAGGGAAGGCGGCGGCTGGAACCTTCCTAACACGAAAAATGCGCTTACCCCCTCAGAGCTGCGGCAGCGAACGGAGCGCCCAGTAGTTGCCGCCGGTGGCTAGCCGTTATTGTTGTTAAGCCATGGCGTTGTGTTGCCATGGGAAGAAGGGTGGAACCACGACGAAAACTCGTCCCTTTTGAGGGAGGAGTTTTTTTCTTTTTTAATTATGACAAAGGAGTGATTGCCGATGCCAGACATGATTCGCATCACGTTCCCGGACGGGGCGCAAAAGGAGTTTGCGAGCGGGACATCGACCGAAGACATCGCCGCGTCGATCAGTCCGGGGCTGAAGAAAAAAGCGATCGCCGGGAAACTGAACGGCCGGTTCGTCGATTTGCGCACGCCGCTTCATGAGGACGGCGAGCTGGTGATTATCACCCAAGATATGCCAGAGGCGCTTGATATTTTGCGCCATAGCGCCGCCCATTTAATGGCGCAGGCGATCAAACGGCTGTATCGCAACGTCAAGCTCGGCGTCGGACCCGTTATTGAAAACGGCTTCTACTATGATATCGATATGGAGCATAAGCTGACGCCGGACGATTTGCCGAAAATTGAGGCGGAAATGCGCAACATTGTCAAAGAAAACTTGGATATCGTCCGCAAAGAAGTGAGCCGTGAAGAAGCTATCCGGCTGTATGAAGAAATCGGCGATGAGTTGAAGCTCGAGTTGATCGCTGATATTCCAGAAGGCGAGACGATTTCCATTTACGAGCAAGGCGAGTTTTTCGACCTTTGCCGCGGCGTGCACGTGCCGTCGACCGGCAAGATCAAAGAATTCAAGCTGCTCAGCATCTCGGGGGCCTACTGGCGCGGTGACAGCAACAACAAAATGCTGCAGCGCATTTACGGGACAGCGTTTTTCAAGAAGGAAGATTTGGAGCGCTATCTGCATCTTCTCGAAGAGGCAAAGGAGCGCGATCACCGCAAATTAGGAAAAGAGCTTGAGCTGTTTGCGACGTCGCAAAAAGTCGGGCAAGGCTTGCCGCTTTGGCTGCCGAAGGGGGCGACGATCCGCCGGATCATTGAACGGTATATCGTCGACAAAGAAATCGAGCTTGGCTATGACCATGTGTATACGCCGGTGCTCGGCAGCGTCGAGCTGTACAAAACGTCAGGACACTGGGACCATTACAAAGAAAACATGTTCCCGCCGATGGAAATGGACAATGAACAGCTTGTGCTGCGTCCGATGAACTGCCCGCACCATATGATGATTTACAAAAGCAAGCTGCACAGCTACCGTGAGCTGCCGATTCGCATCGCCGAACTTGGCACGATGCACCGCTACGAAATGTCCGGAGCGCTTACCGGCTTGCAGCGCGTCCGCGGCATGACGCTTAATGACGCCCATATTTTCGTGCGCCCTGACCAAATCAAAGACGAGTTTAAACGTGTCGTCAACTTGATTTTAGAAGTATACAAAGATTTCGGGCTTGACGAGTACTCGTTCCGCTTGTCATACCGCGATCCGCATGACAAAGAAAAATATTACGACGACGATGAAATGTGGGAAAAAGCGCAACGAATGCTGCGCGAAGCGATGGACGAGCTCGGTCTCGACTACTATGAGGCTGAAGGGGAAGCGGCGTTTTACGGGCCGAAGCTCGATGTGCAAGTGCGCACGGCGCTCGGCAAAGACGAAACGCTCTCAACGGTGCAGCTCGACTTCCTCTTGCCGGAACGTTTTGACCTTACGTACATCGGCGAAGACGGGAAGCCGCACCGCCCGGTTGTCATCCACCGCGGCGTCGTCTCAACGATGGAGCGGTTTGTCGCGTTCTTGATCGAAGAATACAAAGGCGCGTTCCCGACATGGCTCGCCCCGGTTCAAGTCAAGGTGATCCCGGTGTCGCCGGAGGCGCACCTCGATTACGCCTATGACGTGCAGCGGACACTGAAAGAACGCGGCTTCCGCGTTGAAGTCGACGAGCGCGACGAAAAAATCGGCTACAAAATCCGCGAAGCGCAAATGCAAAAAATCCCGTACATGCTCGTTGTCGGCGACAAAGAGGCGGCCGAGCGAGCGGTCAACGTCCGACGCTACGGCGAAAAAGAGAGCCGGACGATGGGGCTTGATGAATTTGTCGCCTTGTTAGCGGAAGACGTGCGGGAAAAACGGGCGAAATAAGGAACGACCTATGGCGGTCCGACGCGTTTCGGACCGCTTTTTTTTCGCGCGCAGGCGGAGGCTGGAGCGCATTGTTGCGGTCAACTGAAAATTTTCTCTTGCTAACGAAGTGAGAATCCATTATAATAAAGGACGTTGTGTTTATCAAGAGCCGCTCCTTGACATGCCATCGCCAAGGTGGTATAGTGTATAAAGTGGAATGATTGCTTGTTTGTAACGAAAGCAGAAGCGCCCGCTTCTCACCTGACCGACGCTAAGAAGGCTGTTGGCAGGTTGTTACGGTTCGCCAACTTTTTGTCCGAACGTCGTGCGCGGGTGCTTTGTGCATCCGCGCTTTTTCGTTGAGAGCGGGCTCTGCCGGCAAACAAGCCAGTTGGAAAAAACCTTGGAGGTGGCTCATTATTAGCAAAGATTTCATTATCAACGAGCAAATTCGTGCCCGGG
Organism: Geobacillus sp. WSUCF-018B; assembly: GCF_002809985.1. Taxonomy (NCBI): domain Bacteria; kingdom Bacillati; phylum Bacillota; class Bacilli; order Caryophanales; family Anoxybacillaceae; genus Geobacillus; species Geobacillus sp. WSUCF-018B. The sequence goes on along the minus strand of NZ_PIJF01000012.1, from coordinate 19,373 downwards.
AAGTGCGCTTGATCGATCAAAACGGCGACCAACTTGGCATCAAGTCGAAGCAGGAAGCGCTCGAAATTGCGGCGAGACGCAACTTGGACCTCGTGCTTGTGGCGCCGAACGCCAAACCGCCTGTTTGCCGCATCATGGATTACGGGAAATTCCGCTTCGAGCAGCAGAAGAAAGAAAAAGAAGCGCGCAAAAAGCAAAAGGTCATCAATGTGAAAGAAGTGCGCCTCAGCCCAACGATCGAGGAGCATGACTTCAACACGAAACTGCGCAACGCGCGCAAGTTTTTGGAAAAAGGCGATAAAGTGAAAGCGACGATCCGCTTCAAAGGACGGGCGATCACCCATAAAGAAATCGGACAGCGCGTCCTTGACCGCTTCTCGGAAGCGTGCGCCGACATCGCGGTCGTCGAAACGGCGCCGAAAATGGACGGGCGCAACATGTTTCTCGTGCTCGCACCGAAAAACGACAACAAGTAAGGAGGAAACTGTGATGCCAAAAATGAAAACTCACCGCGGCTCGGCGAAACGGTTCAAAAAGACGGCGAGCGGCAAATTGAAACGCGGCCATGCGTATACGAGCCACTTGTTTGCCAATAAAACGAAAAAACAAAAGCGTCATCTCCGCAAAGCGACGCTTGTCTCGCCTGGCGATTTCAAACGCATTCGCCAAATGCTCGACAACTTGAAATAACGACCGACTATAGGAGGGAACGATTATGCCACGCGTAAAAGGTGGACCAGTGACGCGCAGACGTCGCAAAAAAGTATTGAAGCTTGCGAAAGGCTATTTCGGCGCGAAACACGCGTTATATAGAGTTGCGAACCAGCAAGTGATGAAATCGCTCATGTATGCGTATCGCGACCGCCGTCAACGGAAGCGCGATTTCCGCAAACTGTGGATCGCCCGCATCAATGCGGCGGCCCGCCAAAACGGCCTGTCGTACAGCCGTTTGATGCACGGCTTGAAATTGGCCGGCGTCGAAGTCAACCGGAAAATGCTCGCCGACTTGGCGGTCAACGACCAAGCGGCGTTTGCCCAACTCGCCGATTTGGCGAAAGCGAACTTGAATAAGTAACCATGACGGCCATCCTGACAAAGGGTGGCCGTTTTTCTTCGGCAACGAAATGGGGGGCTTGAAAGCCGATCAGCGCTGCTGTTTTTCTGTCAAGGAAAGGGATGGATATGGTACAATACGGAATAGCGATCAATCTTCTTGCCTTTTTTATGATGGGGCTCGACAAACAAAAAGCGAAACGCCGCCGCTTTCGCATCGCCGAGCGGACGCTTTGGCTGCTGGCGTTTGCGGGTGGGGCCATCGGTGCGGCAGCTGGAATGTACACGTTTCGCCATAAAACGCGCCATTCGGCTTTTCGCTATGGGCTTCCGCTGCTGGCAGCCGCGGAGGCGTTTTTCTATTGGAACTGGATGTGGTAGAAGGGGGAAAAGAGCATGGATTGGCCTTTGCTTTACGATATGCAGCGCATGTTGGATGAGCGGATTGAAACAGAGCACGGCCTTATGCATGAGGACTTGTTCAATCGGAAAATGCTTGCGTTTCTCGTCGAACTTGGGGAGCTGGCCAATGAGACGCGCTGTTTTAAATTTTGGAGCGTGAAACCGTCGGCGCCGGCGGAACGGGTGCTGGAGGAATATGTCGACGGTTTGCATTTTTTGCTGTCGCTCGGGCTGGATTGCGGGCTGTTTTATGAAAGCCGGGAGCTTCCGGCTGTCGAGCGGCCGCTTGTTGAGCAGTTTTTGGCCGTCTTTCGCGCCGCCGAGCGGTTCGGGGAGACGAGAGCGCGAGGGGAATATGATGCGCTGTTTGCGGAGTATTGGCGGCTTGGCGTGGCGCTCGGTTTTTCTTCCGACGACATCGAGGCGGCGTATCGGCGGAAAAATGAAGTGAACCACAAGCGGCAAAACGAGCGCTACTGATCTTTTTTCGGGTGGCGAATGATTCATTTTGCCAATCGTCAGCCTTTTCAAGTATAATAAAAAAGTGGACAAAACCGGAAAGGGGTGCCAAGATGGCGAAGTTGGACGAAACGTTGACGATGCTGAAAGCGATGACCGATGCGAAAGGCGTCCCGGGCAATGAGCGGGAAGCGCGCGATGTGATGAAGACATACATAGCCCCGTATGCGGATGAAGTCACAACCGACGGCCTCGGCAGCTTGATCGCGAAAAAAGAAGGGAAATCAGGCGGGCCGAAAGTGATGATCGCCGGTCATTTGGATGAAGTCGGCTTTATGGTGACGCAAATCGACGACAAAGGCTTCATCCGCTTCCAAACGCTTGGCGGATGGTGGAGCCAAGTAATGCTCGCCCAGCGCGTGACGATCGTGACGAAAAAAGGCGACATCACCGGCGTCATCGGTTCGAAGCCGCCGCACATTTTGCCGCCGGAGGCGCGCAAAAAACCGGTGGAAATCAAAGATATGTTCATCGACATCGGCGCGACCAGCCGCGAGGAAGCGATGGAGTGGGGCGTCCGCCCGGGCGATATGATCGTGCCGTATTTTGAATTTACGGTATTGAACAATGAAAAAATGCTGCTCGCGAAAGCATGGGACAACCGGATCGGCTGTGCGGTCGCCATCGATGTGCTCAAGCAGCTGAAAGGCGTCGACCATCCAAACACGGTATACGGCGTCGGCACGGTACAGGAAGAAGTCGGCTTGCGCGGCGCGCGCACGGCCGCCCAATTCATTCAGCCGGATATCGCCTTTGCGGTGGATGTCGGCATTGCCGGCGATACACCGGGCGTGTCGGAAAAAGAAGCGATGGGCAAACTCGGCGCCGGCCCGCACATCGTCCTGTACGACGCGACGATGGTGTCGCACCGCGGCTTGCGCGAATTCGTCATCGAAGTGGCGGAAGAGCTGAACATTCCGTACCATTTTGATGCCATGCCGGGCGGCGGTACGGATGCGGGAGCGATTCATTTAACGGGCAGCGGCGTTCCGTCGCTCACGATCGCCATCCCGACGCGCTACATCCACTCGCACGCCGCCATTTTGCATCGCGACGATTATGAAAACACGGTCAAGCTGCTTGTCGAAGTAATCAAACGGCTTGACGCCGACAAAGTGAAACAACTGACGTTTGACGAATAAAAACACCGGCCGATTCGGCCGGTGTTCGTCATTGTTTAACCGCCTGCTCGAGCGTGGTGAGCATCATGTCTTTTTGCTGTTCATTGGCGTGCGTCCAAATGGCTTCAAAGAGGACGCCGAGGCCGGGCAAATATTTTTCCTCGCCACGCTGGATCGCGTCCTCGATTGTATTCTCGAGCTGTTCTTTCGAGTTGTTGGCGACGTTGTGCATAATGGCTTTCCGCAAGTTCAAATCCATTTGTCTCACCTCATTGGCCGTATTGTACACCGTTATCGTTTGCCAATGGCGGCGGATTTATACATGGAGCGGCTCTCGTATATGGTATAATAGAGGAAAAACTAGACCGAAATGAGTGATGGCGACGATGGACGAGAAACCGCTCTATGGATTGGAACGAACGGTATTTCGCCAACTGCTCCATCTATTTTCCCGTTATGCTGATGTCATTGAAAAAGTCATTTTGTTCGGCTCAAGAGCACGAGGCGATTACAAGGAAGGATCAGATATCGATTTGGCGATCCAATTTCGAAAACCGGGAGGCCCGCTGTACCTCCTGCAATCGGACTTGGATGAACTTCCGATCATTTATCCGATCGATGTTGTTGATTACAATCAAATTCACAACGAACAGCTAAAAATGAATATTGACCAAGAAGGAAAGACGATTTTTCAAACGAACGAGCACGGGAAGGTGATGGTCACCATGAGCCGGCTGATGGATCGATTTTACGATTTCGAACGGGCGCTCTCCAAACTCCGGCAAAGTGCCGCAAGAGACGCTCAAACGGATGACCTTGTTGTTGATGCGACCATTCAACGCTTTGAATTCACGTACGAACTAGCATGGAAATGGATGAAACTTTATTTGGAGCATCAGGGATACGCTGAAGTGACGAGTCCGAGGAAAACGATTCGCGAGGCGTTTCGGGAAGGGTTGATTCAAGACGGAGAGACATGGCTTCGCATGCTGGAAGACCGCAACCGGACGTCCCATACGTATGACGAAGAAACGGCGATGGACATTTACGAACGCATCCGTACACACTATATCCCGCTGTTTGACCGCTTGCTTGACGAAATGAAACAACGGCTTGACTCAGCGACATGAGCGGCCGGCGTGCGGAACGGAACGAGCCTGGCTTTGTGAAGGAACTTGGCTTTGGTCGTGAAAGATGACAACGGCGCACATTTTGTTATAATCAAATGAAGAAACTTGACGCATGAGGTGACGACACAATGGAAAAAGCGACATTCGCCGGCGGCTGCTTTTGGTGCATGGTGACGCCGTTTGAGGAGCTTGACGGCATTTACGGCATCGTCTCCGGCTATACAGGGGGACATGTGGAAAATCCGACATACGAGCAAGTGAAAACCGGCACGACCGGCCACTACGAAGCGGTGCAAATCACGTTTGACCCGGACGTCTTTCCGTATGAGCGGCTGTTGGAGCTGTATTGGTGTCAAATCGACCCGACCGATGACGGCGGCCAGTTTCACGACCGCGGGCCGCAATACCGGACGGCGATTTTTTACCATAACGAAAAACAGCGCCAGCTCGCCGAGCAGTCAAAGCGGGCGCTCGAGGAAAGCGGGCGCTTCTCGAAGCCGATTGTAACGAAAATTTTGCCGGCGACGACGTTTTACCCGGCGGAAGAGTATCATCAAAACTACCATAAGAAAAATCCGGAGCATTACAAACAAGACCGCGCCGCGTCCGGGCGCGACGAGTTTATCGCCAAACATTGGGGGACGAAACGGTGAAGCGGATCGAATCGCCGAAAAATGCGCGCGTCAAACAATGGAAAAAGCTGCTGACCAAAAAAGGGCGCGATGAGACCGGATTGTTTTTGCTTGAAGGGTTTCATCTTGTCGAAGAGGCTGTAAAAAGCCGAGCGCCGCTTGTTGAGCTGATGGTGGACGAGCGGACAGCCATCCCGCCCGGCTGGGACGTCAGCGTCCCGGTTGTGATCGTGACCGAAGCGGTGATGAAGGCGATCAGCAGCACGGAGACGCCGCAAGGCATCGCCGCGGTGTGCCGAAAGTTGCCAGCCGAGCTTGAAGGCGTGAAGACCGCCTTGCTCATTGACGCCGTGCAAGACCCGGGCAATCTCGGGACGATGATTCGCACCGCCGATGCCGCCGGGATCGATGCTGTCATCCTTGGCGAAGGGTGCGCCGATGTGTACAATCCGAAAGTCGTGCGGGCGACGCAAGGGTCGCTGTTTCATCTTCCGGTTGTCAAAGGCGATTTGGTGCAATGGATCGCGCGTTTCAAGGAGCAGGGCATTCCGGTGTACGGAACGGCCTTGGAGAATGCCGTCGATTACCGCACCGTTCCGCCTTCGTCTTCCTTCGCCTTGCTCGTCGGCAATGAAGGAAGCGGCGTCCGACCCGACCTGCTGCGCCTAACGACAGAGAACGTGTACATCCCGATTTACGGCCGCGCCGAGTCGCTGAACGTCGCCGTCGCGGCCGGAATTTTGCTTTATTCCTTGCAGGCGGTGCGGTAAAATAGAATCGAAAATCAATAGGACAAGGGAGCGGAGACAGATGGATGGCGAACTGCGGGCGTTATTGAACGCTGTGCTCGAGCGTCTTGATGTTCAAGGGGCCTACATCGAACAAATGCGCATGGATATCGTCAAGCTGCAAGGAAGCGTGAAACAACTCGAAGACAAAGTCGATCGCATCCAGAGTGATGTTGAGGCGATGAAAAAAGACATGGACGCGATGAAAAAAGACATGGATGCGATGAAAAAAGACATGCTAGGGGTCAAAAAAGATGTCGCCGCGCTCAAGGAAGGGCAAGTGCGGCAGGAAAAAATTATGGAGCGCCTTGCCATCCGCTCGATTGAACAGGAAGCGGAAATCGATGAGCTGCGCAAAGAAATTTCGGCCTGACCTTGCCTTTGCCTACTCATTTGCGTATAATGAATAGCGACAATTTCCCATACGGACAACAACGATGACGGAGAAAAGTAGCTTGCTGCTCGCCATCCAGGGAGAAAACGCCGGAGACTGGGAGCGTTTTTATGGCCGACGCAAGTGAAGTTCACCTCCCGAGTTGGCACCGGGACCATCCCAAAAGGGGATGTAAAGGTGTTCCGGCTTTCGGCCGTTATCGCAATGAAGCGAACAGCACATTTGTGCTGTTAACAAGGGTGGTACCGCGAGCAACAACTCGTCCCTTACCGGGGGGGCGGGTTTTTTATTTTGGATAGAGGAGGGACTCAAGTGAAAGAACGGCTGTACGAGCTGAAGCAAGAAGCGCTTCGCCGAATCGATGAGGCGAAAGACGTCAAAGCACTGAATGACGTGCGCGTCGCTTACTTGGGCAAAAAAGGGCCGATCACCGAAGTGCTGCGCGGCATGGGGGCATTGCCGCCGGAAGAGCGCCCGAAACTCGGCGCGCTGGCCAATGAAGTGAGAGCGGCGATTCAGCAGGCGCTCGAGGCGAAACAAGCGAAACTGGAACAGGAGGAAGTCGAGCGGAAGCTGGCCGCCGAAGCGATCGATGTGACGCTGCCGGGACGACCTGTGAGTCTTGGCAATCCCCATCCGCTGACGCGCGTCATTGAAGAAATTGAAGATTTGTTTATCGGCATGGGCTATACGGTCGCCGAAGGGCCGGAAGTCGAGACCGACTATTACAACTTTGAGGCGCTCAATTTGCCGAAAGGACATCCGGCCCGCGATATGCAAGATTCGTTTTACATCACGGAGGAGATTTTGCTTCGCACCCACACATCGCCGATGCAGGCGCGGACGATGGAAAAACACCGCGGGCGCGCCCCGGTGAAAATCATTTGTCCGGGCAAAGTGTACCGCCGCGATACGGACGATGCGACGCATTCGCACCAGTTTACGCAAATTGAAGGATTGGTTGTGGACCGGAACATCCGGATGAGCGATTTGAAAGGGACGCTGCGCGAATTTGCCCGCAAGCTGTTCGGGGAAGGGCGCGACATCCGCTTCCGGCCGAGCTTTTTCCCGTTCACCGAGCCGTCGGTCGAAGTCGATGTGTCCTGCTTCCGATGCGAAGGGCGGGGCTGCGGCGTCTGCAAAGGCACCGGTTGGATCGAAATTTTAGGAGCCGGCATGGTTCATCCGAACGTGCTTGAAATGGCCGGCTTTGATTCGAAAACGTACACCGGCTTTGCGTTCGGCATGGGGCCGGAGCGGATCGCGATGCTGAAGTACGGCATTGACGACATCCGTCATTTCTATCAAAACGATCTACGTTTCTTGCGGCAATTTTTGCGTGTGTAACAGAAAAAGGAGGGGTTTTCCATGCTCGTGTCTTACCGTTGGCTGAGCGAGTACGTCGATTTGACGGGGGTCACCGCCGCGGAACTCGCTGATCGCATCACGAAAAGCGGCATTGAAGTCGAGCGGGTTGAGGCGCTCGACCGCGGGATGAACGGCGTCGTCATCGGCCATGTGCTCGAGTGCGAGCCGCACCCGAACGCGGATAAACTGCGGAAATGCCTCGTTGACCTTGGCGAAGGCGAGCCGGTGCAAATCATTTGCGGCGCCCCGAACGTCGCCAAAGGGCAAAAGGTCGCCGTCGCCAAAGTCGGGGCGGTGCTGCCGGGCAATTTCAAAATCAAACGGGCGAAGCTGCGCGGGGAAGAATCGAACGGAATGATTTGTTCGCTCCAAGAGCTCGGCGTCGAAACGAAAGTCGTGCCGAAAGAGTATGCAGACGGCATTTTCGTCTTTCCGAGCGATGCGCCGGTCGGCGCCGATGCACTGGAATGGCTCGGCTTGCACGATGAAGTGCTCGAACTGTCTTTGACGCCCAACCGCGCCGACTGTTTAAGCATGATCGGCGTCGCCTATGAAGTCGCGGCCATTCTCGGACGTGAAGTAAAGCTGCCGAAAGCGGCGGTCAAAGAAACGAACGAAAACGTTCACGACTACATTTCCGTCCGCGTCGAGGCGCCGGAAGACAACCCGCTGTACGCCGGGCGGATCGTGAAAAACGTCCGGATCGGCCCGTCGCCGCTTTGGATGCAAGCGCGCTTGATGGCAGCCGGCATTCGCCCGCACAACAACGTCGTCGACATTACGAACTACATTTTGCTTGAGTACGGCCAACCGCTTCATGCGTTTGACTACGACCGCCTCGGTTCGCAGGAAATTGTCGTCCGCCGCGCAAAGGCAGGCGAAACGATTGTCACGCTCGATGATGTCGAACGGAAGCTGACCGAAGACCACCTTGTCATCACGAACGGCCGCGAGCCGGTCGCCTTAGCCGGGGTGATGGGCGGGGCGAATTCGGAAGTGCGCGATGACACGAAAACCGTGTTTATTGAAGCGGCGTACTTTACAAGCCCGGTCATCCGCCAGGCGGTAAAAGACCACGGGCTGCGCAGCGAAGCGAGCACTCGGTTTGAAAAAGGCATCGATCCGGCGCGGACGAAAGAAGCGCTCGAGCGCGCCGCCGCCCTGATGGCCGAATACGCCGGCGGCGAGGTCGTCGGCGGCGTCGTGGAAGCGAGCGTGTGGCGTGAGGAGCCGGTGGCGGTGACGGTCACGCTCGAACGCATCAACGGTGTCCTCGGCACGGCGATGTCGAAAGAGGAAGTGGCCGTGATTCTTTCGAACTTGCAATTTCCGTTCACAGAAGACAACGGAACGTTTACGATCCACGTCCCGTCGCGTCGGCGCGACATTGCGATTGAAGAAGACATCATCGAGGAAGTGGCGCGCCTGTATGGCTACGACCGTCTGCCGGCGACGCTGCCGGTGGCGGAGGCGAAGCCGGGCGGACTCACGCCGCATCAGGCGAAGCGCCGCCGCGTCCGCCGCTATTTGGAAGGGGCGGGCTTGTTCCAAGCGATCACGTATTCGCTCACGAGCCCGGACAAAGCGGCGCGCTTTGCGCTTGAGACGGCCGAATTGGTCCGCTTGGCGCTGCCGATGAGCGAAGAGCGGAGCGTTTTGCGGCAAAGCTTAATCCCGCATCTGCTTGAAGCGGCGAGCTACAACCGCGCCCGCCAAGTCGAGAACGTCGCCTTGTACGAAATCGGCTCTGTCTACTTGTCCAAAGGAGAAGGCGTCCAACCAGCGGAAAAAGAGCGGCTTGCCGGCGTTCTCACCGGCTTATGGCACGCCCATTTATGGCAAGGAGAGAAAAAGGCCGTTGATTTTTACGTTGCCAAAGGCATTTTGGACGGCTTGTTCGACTTGTTTGGACTCGCCGCCCGCATCGAGTACAAGCCGGCCAAGCGCGCCGATTTGCATCCGGGACGGACGGCGGAGATTGCGCTTGGCGGCAAGGTGATCGGCTTTGTCGGCCAGCTCCATCCGGCCGTGCAAAAAGAGTACGATTTAAAAGAAACGTACGTGTTCGAGCTCGCCTTGACCGATCTGTTGAACGCCGAAAGCGAAGCGATCCGCTACGAGCCGATTCCGCGCTTCCCGTCGGTCGTGCGCGACATCGCCTTGGTCGTTGACGAAATGGTCGAAGCCGGCGCCTTGAAGCAGGCGATCGCCGAAGCCGGGAAACCGCTTGTCAAAGACGTCTCCCTCTTTGACGTCTACCAAGGCGAGCGCCTGCCGGCCGGGAAAAAATCGCTCGCCTTCTCGCTCCGCTTCTATGATCCGGAGCGGACGCTCACGGATGAAGAAGTCACGGCCGTCTATGAGCGGGTATTGGCGGCGGTCGAAGAGCAGTTTGGCGCGGTGTTGCGCGGGTAATGCCGCAGCGGTATGAAGCAGGGAGCACGGGCAGCTCCCTGTTTTTCTATTCTGTCACACCGAAGCGTGCAAAAAGGGGGAGAACGATGCGAACCATTCAGGCCGCGATCATTGCCTTGCTTTTGCTTGCCGGGTTGTATGGATGCGCCGCGGGGCGGCCGGATGGCAGACAACAACCGGTTGAGCTCACCGTCTCAGCGGCTGCCAGTTTGCAAGACGCGCTAGAGGAAGTGAAAACCGTCTTCGAGCGCGAGCATCCGAACATCCGCATTCACTATAACTTTGGGTCATCCGGCGCCTTGCAAAAACAAATCGCGCAAGGGGCGCCGGTCGATTTGTTTTTCTCCGCCGCCGTCCAGCCGTTTGCGGAGCTGAAACAAGAAGGGCTGATGGATTCTGCGCATGAAAAAACGGTGTTAGCCAACGAACTCGTGCTCATTGTGCCAAAACAAGAAGAAGGGGCGATTCAGTCGCTCGATGACATCACTCGCGCGAAACGGGTGGCCATTGGCATCCCTGAGTCGGTGCCGGCCGGCATATACGCGAAACAAACGCTTGAGCAGGCCGGGTTATGGGAAAAAGTCAAGCCGCGCCTCGTTCTGGCCAAAGACGTCCGCCAAGTGTTGACGTATGTCGAAACGGGCAACGTCGACGCCGGCTTTGTGTACCGGACGGACGCGCTTGTCTCCGGCAACGTGAAAATTGCGGCTGTGGTGCCTGATGAGATGCACGAACCGATCGTCTATCCGCTCGGCGTGGTCAAGACGACCAAGCATCTGCAAGAAGCGCGCCAGTTTTATGCTTATTTAACGAGCGAACAAGCGTTGAAGCAGTTTGAACGGCATGGGTTCCGCCGCGCCCGGCAGCACTAAACAGGGGGCTCTTCACAACATCAGGGTATTTATGGTAAAATAAAACTCGTTCAACAACATAGGCGATGGGGTTCGCCATAATCGCCGGCTTCCGGCTGATGACTCCTGCTGCGTTTGCATGCGGCAGGAGTCTGTTTCTTTTTGGAAGGGAGGAACGGTCATTGGTTTATCTCGCCGTTGGCATCGCCGGCATGATCGGCGCGCTTGTCCGTTATGGGCTTGGTTTGCTTGTTCCCGCCGCCCATGGCTTTCCGTTTGCGACGCTTTTCATCAACTGGACAGGCTCGTTTTTGCTCAGCTGGCTCACGGTCACATTCACCCGCCGCCCCACGTGGCCGCCATGGGTGCAAACGGCGGTGACGAGCGGTTTTGTCGGCTCGTATACGACGTTTTCCACCCTTAGCGTCGAGTGTGTCGAATTGCTGGAACAAGGACGATGGGGCATGGCCGCTGGTTATATCGCCGCCAGTTTGTTCGGCGGTCTAACCGCGGCATGGGCGGGCTCCGCTGCCGCCCAGCCAAAGCGAAAGGGGGAAATGGTCCGATGATGGCATCGCTATTGGTGATGATCGGCGGTTTTTTTGGCGCCATCTGCCGTTACGCCGTCAGCCGCTGGGCAGCCCGGCGCTCGCCGCGCTTCCCGCTCGGCACGCTCATTGTGAACTTACTTGGCTCGTTTTTGCTCGGCTGGCTGGCTGGAAGCGGCGCCGCCGATGCTGAAAAATTGCTTGTCGGCACCGGTTTTATGGGCGCGTTCACGACGTTTTCCACGTTCAAATGGGAAAGCGTGCAAATGATGCAGCGAAAACAACAAGGAAAAACGAGGACTTATTTGGTGGTCGCCTGCTCTTATTTGGTCGTTACCTACTCGTTTGGCGTGTTGTTAGCATGGCTTGGCTACCATCTTGGGCGTTGAAAGTTTCCCAAAAAGCGGATCGGTGTGTACAGCGAGGCATGGAGCGGAACATGATGGTAAACTTTGTTCGCCGAACAGAATGGATAAAGCAGCGATGACAGCAAGGCGTTCCAAAATGCCTATCCATCCGGATGTTCGCTTTTCCCAACCGATCCGCTAAACGGGGTGTCGACGGACGACTATGGTGTCAACGAAAACAACATTGATAACATTTATTTCCTCCCTTTTTTTACTAAAAAATAAGCGGTCACCCACGAAGTGATTGGAATAGTTGATGCTACACCAATCCCGGCAAAAAAGATCGCGATCATTTCTGCGCTAAATATTTTTGAATTTACGATTTGATCGATAGAGTAGGATAAATCTTTAAACCAGATAAGCAATGCCAAATAGCTGCCGAAGAAGGCGAAAAACAACGTATTTGTACTCGTTCCTAATAGATCCCTCCCCATACGTAAACCGAAGGCAAACAAATCTTTCCTGCTAATGGATGGATGGTGATGGAATATTTCGCGCATTGGAGACGAAATGGCAATCGCCGTATCTGTAATCGCACCTATTGTACTCATAATAATGACAGATGCCCCGATTTTCACAAAGTCGATTCCAATGTAAAGGGAAAAGGCGGAAATCCCCTCGGCTTCCTCTTCGCCAAATCCTTGAATCATAGCATTTTCAGTCACAATGACAATAAAGAAGAGCAGGATCACCACAGTGGCTATGCTAGAAATGAAGGCAGTGATTGTTTTTGTGCTCACTCCATTGATGTAAAAAAGGCTAATGCAGCTGATCAACGTGGATGCAATCAATGTTAAGATGATCGGATCAGCTTTTGGAATCAGCATAATCAGGATAGTGAGTATGAGCACGCCAAAGTTGAAGAATATGGCCAAGAAAGATCGTGCCCCTTTTTTCCCGCCAACAAGGACCATCAGAATGAATAAAATGGTTCCTAACCAGAACAATGTATTCATGCTCTTGCCCTCTTTCTCTTAATGAAAAAAATAGTCGTATATAACCCTATTGGGATTGTCATTACGATTCCAATCCCCCCAGCTAAAGCTCTAGCCAATTCCAGCGAAAGGTTCATCGAAAGGGTGAACATTAAGGGGGAGGCATTTTTTAAATACAAAATAAGCATAGGGATGGAGCCGCTTATATAGGCAAAAAACAAAATATTTGTCATCGTTCCCATAATATCCTTCCCGATCTCCATTCCCGAAGCTTTCAGTGCTTTGATCGATATGTTGTTATTCTTTTCATACAATCCAAAGATGGAAGAGGACATTGTAATTGCCACATCCATTACAGCTCCTAAAGATCCGATAAATACTCCGGCCATAAACACGACTTTATAAGGACGAGTTACAAATTGCATTTCCTCATATCGAAGGCCTTGTTCTGACGTGAATTGCATGACAAGATAAGTGATCAACAGCGACATAAACGTTCCCAGTAAGGTGGCAACAATAGCGGCATATGTTTTTTTATTAAACCCGTTAACGAGCAACAAAGAAATGGTAGTAAACAAAATGATACTAATGCCGCATATGATTAAGAGACTGATGCCGGATGTATGGAGATAAACATCCAATGCATAGGATAACAAAATGGAGTTGACGGCTAAACTTATAATCGACAACAATCCTTGCTTTTTCCCGATGAGAAGCAAAGTCAAGATGAAAACCCATGCCGCCATCAATACGTATTTGTCACGCTTTACACCTTGGATCGTTCCAGTTAAATGTGAGTTTTCGTTTCTATTTGCATCAATCGAAACAAACAATTCATCTCCAACACGATATTGTTGATCATAAGCTTTCGATGAGGAATACTGGTTAGTTAAGTGAATAAGCCGCCCTTTTTGGTCGCCATTTTTCAATTGAGCAATGATGCGTTGGGTGAATAGACGATCTTCATTTTCATGCATATCAGTTACTTTCGTTGTATCTGTCAGTTCTATTTTGATCACTTTGGCAATGGGACGATCATAGAAGGGATGATTGTAGTGAACAAAAAGAACGGAGGCGGCCAAACAAATTCCGATGAGCGCGTACAACAAAATTTGTTTTTGAGACATTTTTTTTAATTTGTCCTTCCATACCATTCGCAAAAACCCCCAAATGTAGGAATGAATTCACCCGGCTTCTAGAAATATTTTCTCTTATAGTCATAATACATTTTTTCACTCACTTAGCGCAAAAAGGGGGATTACAGAGGTCAGGCTGCAGGGGGACACGATGATGTGAAAAAACGATTGATTTTTCCTTTCATCCTTGTTACGTTAATAGTGGTAATGGTTCAATAGTTGAACTAAATAGGCAGATCGAGTGAGCTAATTGATCAGGCCGGCAAATGGTTCAACGAGTGAATGATTGGAGGTGAGCAGATGGTAGAAAGAAACATCGACGATTGGATCGACCGCTATTTGTCCGTGTCGTTTCTCGTGATGAAACGCGGAGCGGCGCTTGTCAAAGGCAGTCTTTGCCAAGAGATGACGCATGACCAATATTATTTGCTTCGCTACATCCGCCGGCGGGGGGCGTGCACGTCAACGGAGCTCGCGGCGATGTTTGGCGTGAACAAAAGCGCGGTGACGGCGATGACAAATCGCCTCGTCGACAAAGGCTGGCTGCGCCGCGACCGTGATGAAAGCGACCGACGTGTTGTGGCCTTATCGTTGACGCCACAAGGAGAGGAATGGGTGGCGGAGATGGACCGGAGCGTCTATCGGCTGGTGGAAGACGTGATCGCTCGCTTTCCAGAGGAGGAGATTGAAACGTTCATCCGTACGTATGAGCGGCTGGCCCACGTGCTGCAGGAGGTGGAAGAGGCGACATGAAAGCGATCATCAAAGGAAAATGGCTCGTACTTGCGGCATGGATCGCCATTGCGGCCGTGCTCATGGCGACGGCGCCGAACATGGGCGATCTTGTCCGCGAGAAAGGGCAGTTGAGCGTGCCTGACGGCTACTCGTCGTCATTGGCGGCCAAGCTGATCAAAGAGGCGAACAGCCAGGAAAACAAACAAAATGAACGATCCGCGGTGCTTGTCTTTTACCAAAAAGGCGGGCTGACGGCGGATGACAAAAAAGAGATTGAACGGGCGGTAAACGCGCTCGAAAAGAAAAAAGAGGAGCTTCATGTCACGAACATCGTCTCGCCGTTTGCCAACCCGAAGCTCGAAAAAGAACTCATCTCCAAAGACGGGACGACGATGCTCATTTCCATCACCATCGACCCGGCCGGCCGGACGGCGAAGCAATTGACCGACGCCCTGTATAAAGCGGTCGATGGCGTCAAGGTCGAGCATTATTTCACCGGCGGCTGGATGATCGATGAAGATGTCGTGACAAGCTCGCTTGAAGGCGTGAAGAAGACGGAAGGGATTACGATCGTCTTCATTTTGCTTGTTCTGCTCGCTGTATTCCGTTCACCGGTAGCCCCGCTGATTCCATTAGTGGCGGTCGGGGCGACGTATGTCGTCTCGCAGTCGGTCGTTGCGTTTTTAGTAGATAAAGTGAATTTCCCGCTGTCGACGTTCACGCAAACGTTTTTAGTCGCGGTGTTGTTTGGCATTGGGACCGACTATTGCATTTTGTTGCTGAGCCGGTTTAAAGAAGAACTGGCGAAACGCGGCGATCGGGTGGAAGCGATCGTCGCCACGTACCGGACGGCGGGAAAAACGGTGTTGGCGAGCGGATTGGCGGTGATGATCGGGTTTGCGGCGATCGGTTTGTCGACGTTTAAGCTGTACCAATCGGCGGCGGCCGTCGCCGTTGGGGTAGCGGTGCTGCTTTTGGCGCTCGTGACGCTCGTGCCGTTTTTCATGGCCGTGCTTGGCGAGAAGCTGTTTTGGCCGGTGCGCGGAAAGCTTGAGCACGGACAAAGCCGGCTTTGGCTCGCGGCTGGCCGATTTGCATTCGCCCGTCCGCTGCTGGCGCTCGCCATCGTCGCAGCGGTAACGGTGCCGGTGCTCGTGACGTACGATGGCAAACTGTCGTTTGATTCCATGGAAGAGATCGGCGATCATTACCGTTCGGTCAAAGCATTTCGCATCATCGCCGATCATTTCAATCCGGGAGATGCCATGCCGACGCAGGTGGTGGTAAAAAGCAAAGAGCCGCTTGATTCGGAAGAAGGGCTGGCGTTGATTGAGAAAATGAGCCGTGAGATCGAAAAAGTTGATGGCGTGGCAAGCGTCCGCTCGGCGACGCGTCCGACCGGAGAGCCGATTCAGGAGCTGTATGTCACCGAACAGGCGAAACAGCTCAAAGACGGCCTCGGCGCCGGCAAAGAGGGGATTGAGAAAATCAGCGCCGGACTTGAGACGGCAAGCGAAAAATTGTCCTCGTCCGCGCCGCAGCTGAAGCAGGCGTCATCCGGCGTCGGCCAGCTCGTCTCCGGAACGGAGCGGCTTGAAGACGGCCTGCGCCAGCTGCAAAACGGCCTTAGTCAAATCGAACAAGGCGTGCGTCGTGGAGCGGTGGGCGCCGGCGAGCTGAAAAACGGCTTAGTGACGCTTCGCGACAATGCGAAAAAGCTGCAGGAAGGCGCCGCGCAGCTGCTTGACGGCTACAAGCAGGCAGAACAAGGACTGTCGGCGCTAAGCGGCCAGTACCGGCAAATCGAAGCGGGATTAAAGGCCGTCGCCAATCAGCTTGCCGCCGTGCAGGCGATGCTTGCGCAAGTCGAACAGGCGCACCCGGAGCTCGCGCAAGACGCTCAATATCAACGAGCGAAAATGACGGTCGCCGCCTTGTCCGAAAAGACGAACGAAATGGCGGACGGCCTCGTACAGTTGAACGGGGCGCTTGAGCAGGCGCGCGCCGGCTTGGCGAAAGCGAACGACTCGTTCGCCCAGCTTGCGGCCGGCCAAGCGGCGGTCAACGGCGGCTTGGACCGGATCATCGCCGGGCTTTCGGAGCTCGAAGCCGGGTTGACGAAAGCGGCCGACGGCCAGAAACAGGCGGTCGACCAATTGCCGCAATTCTCCCGAGGGCTTGAGCAAGTGAACGGCGGCCAGCGCCAATTGCTTGAGCATTTCTCCGCCCTTGGCGGCCAGCTCGGCCAGCTTGTAAACGGCTTGGACCAAAGCGCGTCCGGTCTGCATAAAGTGGCGGACGGCCTCGGAACGGCGGAAACGTATTTAGCCGATTTGTCATCGGCGCCGGAGAAAGACATGGCTGGCTGGCACATGCCGAAAGAGGCGCGCGAAAGCAAAGACTTTGCGCAGGCGAAAGACGCGTATATGTCGAAAGACCGGCGCATCGTGACGTTTGATGTCATTTTAAAAGAAAATCCGTATTCGCCATCGTCGCTCAGCCGTGTGGATGACATTCGCGCCGCCGCTGAGCGGGCGGTGAAAGGGACGAAGTGGGAAGACGCGACGATCGCTGTCGGCGGCGTCACAAGCACGTACGCCGATTTGCAGGCGATCTCAAACGCCGACTATAAACGGACGGCCGTGCTGATGTTGATCGGCATCGCCATCGTGCTCGCAGTGCTCCTTCGTTCGCTGATCATGCCGCTTTATTTGATCTTGTCGCTCGTCCTGACGTATTACACGTCGATGGCCGTCACCGAACTCATTTTCGTCAACGGCCTCGGCTATGCCGGTTTGAACTGGGCGGTGTCGTTCTTCGCCTTTGTGTTGCTTTTGGCGCTCGGCATCGACTACAGCATCTTCCTCATGGATCGGTTCAACGAATACCGCGGCCGGCCGGTGAAGGAAGCGATGCTGTCGGCGATGGGCCATATGGGGACGGTCATTATCTCCGCCGCCGTCATTTTAGGCGGAACGTTCGCCGCGATGTATCCGTCCGGCGTTCTGTCGCTTTTGCAAATTGCGACGATTGTGCTGACAGGGCTCCTGCTTTACGCCCTCGTCGTCCTGCCGCTGTTTGTGCCGGTCATGGTCCGCACGTTCGGCCGCGCGAACTGGTGGCCGTTCCGGCAGCCGGTGAGTGAAGTGGATGGTCTGGAACAACAAAAAATCAGTTAGGAAGGCGAGTCAACAAGGGTGTTCCAACAGACTGGGACACCCTTTCTTATTAATGTATGTAGAAGCAAAATGGTTGATAGAAAACAATATGTTGTGTTTAAGGAGCATTACCCTCTTGGATCAGCCTCTTTTTCTTAGTCCTGTAGGTATAAAAAGAAAGCGAGGCGCTCTGTTTGATTCAACAGGAACGTATATTCTATGTACAATGTCTAGTTGTTTTCCCTGATTCTTTCCCCCGTGAATGCGGATAGCATGGCGCATAGAAAAGAATATTTTGTTTAAATATATTGAATATTATTTATTTTTTGTTAAAATGGCTATGAAATATTGAATACTGGGGTGATGAAAATGAAGTTGGGGAAAATCGCCGTTCTATTCTCGGTGACGTTAGCTATTTTGATAGCACCACTAATGGTGCGCGCCTATGTTTTAGAACCTTACTATTGGAAGAATGGAGTAACCGGCCTCACGTACAAATGGGGAAGCAATCTTCAAACTTCCGGCACGGTGATTCGGACGGCTTTTGAAAATGCCCTCTCCGATTGGAATGGAACGCCAACCCCCGTTTGGTTTTCCTACAGCAGCAGTTCTTCCAACACGCTTAACTCCTACTATGTTTCCGATTCTTCCGAATATGGCGTTTGCAACATCACGTATTCAGGCAGTGAGATACTCCGCTTTACAGCTATGGTCAACGCGGGAAATATCAATATCGGAAAAAGCAACGTGGCTCGGAGTGCAGCCGGGCATGAATTAGGACACGGAATTGGACTGGATCATTCCACGGCAACAGCGATTATGAACTCGAACCGTGATCGGACACGCATCTATACTCCACAGCAAGATGATATTAATGGTGTGAATGCAAGATATTAATTGTTCATCTATCCATGGGGAGGAGAAGAGGATGAAAAAAATGGTGCTGTCCATCGTGACGCTTGGTGTTATCTTTATGGGCGGAGTCGTCTATTTCATAAAAGATGGAGGGAATACCGATAAACAAATAGGGTCTGCCAACGTAGCCAGACAGACTCATACCGTCAGCTATTCTGATCGCCCAAAATATACAAATATAAAGGACTTGGGCAAGGCGTCCGACTGCATCTTTGTCGGAACTGTTGAAGGAGTGGCTGGCACACGAAATTTGGCGCGCAATCCAAACGATCCAGCCGAAGAAGATCCGAATATTTATGTTGAAGGAGTGGACTATAACGTAAAAGTGATCGAAGTCTTGAAAGGGAAAGCAGATTCTCATGTTCTTGTCACGGAACAAAAGCAAACGAAGTTAGGCAAGGACGAGCCGATGGTTGTGGATGAGCATTACATCGGTTTGACATCCGGACAAACCTATATCTTTTTTGTCAAAAAATCGAATTTGACCGGCCGCTATTACAGTGTTGGAGATCCGTTTTTCTTTGCCCTTGAGAACAACCAAGTGGTGCTAAAGACGAAAGAAAAGGATTTGCTGGAGATTTATAAACCTGAAGAGGTAAAGGCGTTCAAAGCGAAAGTGAAAGAAGCAGTGGGGGAATGATGTTTCGTTTCCTCCACTGATTTTGATCAAGAGCGATTCGATTGCACAAGCATATTTTTTCCTGTAGATGAGCATTTTTCATTACAATAATTTCCATGGTTAGAGAGACAAACAGGGTACCCCTTATGCGATACGGAGCTGTTTTTTGATCACATCAATGGGAATATCTTGCTTTGCAGCGTCATAAATGAACTCGACGACGCTGTGGTCTTTCCGCGACCGAAGA